>NZ_SNXO01000004.1 GCF_004362975.1 Aminicella lysinilytica
ACGATGTGAAACTTGCAAATCGCTTTTGGGGTTCGTCGGCAACTACGCCCCACATGGACTTTCACCACAGATTGACGGCATGCCCGTCATACTAAGAAAACAGCCACCGCGTATAATGTGATGGCTGTTTTTTATGTTCTGTCTAGAATGCTTCGATTCCTGCTGTTCCGCTATAGGTCGAAGATGATCTGGAAAACTTGATATAATATGTACCCTTCTTCAGAGTCCTTTTGGTGTCCTTCCTGGTCACTGTGAAGAGCTTCTTCCCTCCTGATGAGTACATTACTGCTGAATATTTGCCGTTGAATGATCCCGTGGTAGCAAAAGCAAATGATTTTTTCCCTGTTACCTTCAACTTTATCCAGGCAGAAGATTTGCTTCCGATATACATTCCGGCCTTGATATACTGTCCTTCATAATCCTCATCCTCAGTTCCGGTACCCTTCAGCGTGATAGATTTCAGCTTCCTGGCTTTAGAAAAAGAAGTAGCTGAACTGCTCAGACCCGTCACTCTGCCTGGTCCGAAATATGTTGATTCAACAGAAGCGCCGCTTATTACAGGATAATAGATATAGTAAGTCGTATTCTTCTTCAATCCGAAACTACTCATATCTCCATATTTAGTATTGCTTATGACCTTTTTCTTGGAATTCAATACTTTTACATAATCACCATTAAAAGCGTACACTCCTGTGACCTTTGGCACGAACTTCATAGTTGTCGGTACAGCATTTAATGTACCAGCCACTTGAGAATTCTCATCATATGTTCCTGCACCGCTGTAGGTAAAGTTACTGATATTCTTATAGAATTCTATCAATATGGAAGCATTTCCACTGATATTATCATAGTTGTTATTATAAGCCAGATAATAAGTACCCGCTTCCGAAAAATAGTAATTGGCACTCCCTGTATTCTCATCCAGATAGCCCTCTTCAACTTTGACCTGTTCTACCTTCTCTGTACAGGCCTTGTCCTTATACACTGCGATGCTCACATCGAGCCATCTGTTATCGGAATCTTTTGCAGAAGTCACTACCTTGGCCAATCCCGGTTTGTCTATAACTAAATCGCTTATAGTCCTCTTAAGTTTGGATACTGCGAGTCCTTCGTTTCTTACATCATTATCAGTATCGCCATAAAGATCTATCTTATTTACTGTAAGTGCTTTGCCTGAATACTCGTCTCCCGGCCCTGCTCCATAGGAAATGTTATACACACCCAGCATGGATATGCAGACCATAACTGCAAGAGCAACAACAAGCAAAGATGAAATCATTTTACTTCTTTTCAACATAGTACGCCTCCTAACCGAAAATCATTATCTCCCTTGATGATATCAAAAAAGAGGCAGTTCCACTATACCCGTTCGTGTAGTCAGTGCTTATTCTTTTTCTTTTTCTTTTTTTCAGGCACATTATCAAATGTCTTATCATCAGCCATGGCTACCGGAGTAAGATCAGCGACCAGTTTGCTGTTTCTCTGTTGCCTCTTGGTAGCATCACTGCCTTTGTCACGGTTTTTAACATATATGAAGCCGAAAATCGAAAATGTAATGGCTCCGATAAAATTAACGAAGAGATCTGCCATAGTATCGATGAGACCTATATCCAGATACCCATTGACGCCAAGGTCCTTTCCATTGACGGTGGTTTCTGTTATGCCCTTTATCACATAGGGCACATTGCGCCCGTCAGGATTCAAGGTCACAGAGCGTATGACATTTATCACAGTATCTTTCTGCATATCAGTACCGAAGAACATATCCATGGTAAATTCGAAGAATTCCCAGAGGACTCCCACTGTCATGGAAAAACAGAATGCTACGATCGCCATGAACAACGGTGAAAGATTGATATTGCTTTTGCTCCTGTTAAGCAGATACACCAGCGAAAAACCAACAGCAGCGGCAAGGAAACCGTTGAGGGTGTGGAGTATCGTGTCCCACATAGGTATCTTGATGTAGAATTCATTGATTCCACCCAGTATCTCTGCCGAAAATATAAACAGCATGATTATTATTTCCAGTGTCTTAGGCAACTCTACCCTGAACTTCACTTCTACGAAATACGGCACCAGGAGCAATACCAGAGTGACCAGACAAAGGAACACATTCTCATAATCAGCATTGAACGCCTGATTTATCATTACCAGCACGATCAGGACTCTCAGCACAGAAAAGACAACGAAGCTGCTTTTGTTTTCATGAAGCTCAGATTCCATTGACATCTTAAGATTTTTAAACCTGTATCTCATATTTTCAATTTCACCTTACACTTTTACAACAATTTATGATAAGTTTACTATCATAAGACACCTATGTCAAAACAATTTGCAGCACATGAGTATTGCATTTGATCGTCCAAACGATTAGAATTGTTTTAGATGAATAAGCGAGGTGGATGATGGATAGAACCAATAGAATATATATACCTTTTAAAATGGCGGTCAGTTCAGGCTTCATTCTCTGCGCAGTGCTGAATACCCACTGGTGCTGCTGCGGATTCAGGGAGTTGATATTGCTGGCAGGCCTTGTTTTCTGCTGGCTGGGCGATCTGTTTCTGGCCTTGTCTGATGAGATGAACAATGCGCAAAAATCACCTGAGTTCACTCTCGGCGTAGGCAGTTTCGCTGTGGCACACCTGCTCTTCTGCTGGGAAGCCATGGTAATGATGAACTTTGATTTCAGATTTCCTGTTATTCTGGCCCTCATTATGCCGCTGCTGGTGATTCTGTTTATCAGGAAGGGCATCTTTCAATGCGGAAGCAACGCTGTGCCTTCTGTCATATATGCGGTGCTCATAGGCGGCTTCTGCGGTCTGGGTCTTAATTATCTGCTGGTATATGGCGTCAGCGCCCACAGTCTTCTCTTCGGCATCGGCTCCTGTCTGTTCCTGTTTTCCGACTTTACTCTGTCCTTCAGGTGCTTCGCCAGAAACACCCCATCGTGGCTCACTGTACCGGTGCTGGCCACTTACTGGGCAGCGACTTATATGATAGCGTTCTTTATATAGACTTAGCAAATGGGAGGAAACAGTTATGAACTCAGCAGATTTTACCGCACTACTGCCATTCTGGGATAAACTTGATTCTGATGAAAAGCAAGGCATCATAGATAATACCACACTGACTGAATACAGCGCGGGAGACCAGATCCACCGCGGTTCCAATGACTGCATAGGCATACTTCTGGTCAGAAAAGGCAGGCTCCGTACGTCCATGCTTTCTGAAGACGGCCGCGAGATCACCCTCTTTCATATGGAGGAAGGTGATTTTTGTGTACTTTCTGCCTCCTGCATATTGAACGCTGTGACCTTCGATGTGTTTATAGACGCAGAAAAGGATGCCTCTGTCTATCAGATAAGCACCCCTTTCTTTCAGCAGCTGACTGCCGAAAATATATATGTCGAGAACTTTATGTATAAGGTTGCATTGAACCGATTCTCGGATGTTATGTGGGTCATGGAGCAGGTCCTCTTCATGACTATGGACAAAAGGCTCGCCATGTTCCTGCTCAACGAACAGGATGAAAACGGTCAGATCAAGATGACCCATGAGCAGATAGCCCGCAATCTCGGTTCAGCTCGCGAAGTAATAAGCCGCATGCTTAAGTACTTCGTTCAGGAAGGTCTGGTCTCTCTTTCTCGTGGTAGCATAACCATCACTTCAGAAGAAGCCTTATCCAATCTTGCAGATTAGATGAAGAGATTCACATTACTGACCTCGGCATCACCAAGATAGCTGGCGACCCCTGCCAGTTCCACTCCATCTATGAGTTCATCTGCCGTTATCCCCATAATATCCATAGACATGGTGCAGGCTACCAGCTTGACGCCATTTTTCTTTGCCTCTTCTATGAGTTCCTCAAGAGACATAACATTCTTGGCTTTCATGACCTTCTTCATCATTTTGGTTCCCATTCCCATCATGTTCATGTTGGAAAGCTTCAATTTACCGGTGCCCCTTGGCATCATAGCACCGAACATCTTCTCGATCATAGTTTTCTTCACCTTGACCTTCTCCGGCTTTCTCAGCACATTCAATCCCCAGAAGGTGAAGAACATAGTTACCGGTCTGCCCATGGCTGCAGCGCCGTTTGCTATGATAAACGAAGCAAGTACTTTATCCAGGTCCCCATCGAAAACTATCATAGTCTTGCCCTGGGGAAGTTCTGCCGGCTTTTCAGATGAAGGGCAGCATGGACTTCCCACACTGTTGTTACCTTTTCTTATGGTAACAATATTTTCCCTGCCGTTACGCTCTTTGCCTACGAAGGTATTGCCAGTCCTCTGGCACCAGCTTTCAACATCCTTGGCAAATCCCATATCTGTGGCAGACACTCTTACTGTCTCGCCCGGTTTCATGATCTTCAAGGCATCATTGACCTTCATAATAGGGCCCGGACACTGAAGTCCACAACAATCCAATATTTTTATCTCTCCTGATTCATTCATATCTTCAACATTCCCTTCATCTTTCTGGCTGTCGCCTGCACATGGCACATAAGTCATTGATTTGTAGAAGGAAGACCCTCCTGCCAGGATCTGTACATCCTTGAATCCACACTGAGCGAGTACCCTTGCTCCGTTATATGATCTGACTCCGATGGCACAGTAGACTACTATCGTCTTGTTCTTATCCAGTTCATCCAGCCGTTCTCTCAACTGACCAAGGGGGATGTGTACAGAATCATCCATTGCCCAGATCCTGCGCTCCACATCTTCAGTAACATCCAGTACCTGCATTTCCTTCTTTATCTCATCCCACTGGACAAATGACATTTTCCCATCGAGGATGTTCCCTGCAACGAAACCCAGCATGTTCACAGGGTCCTTCGCCGATGAATATGGCGGTGCGTAGGCCAGCTCAAGCTCTGCCAGGCTATGCACATCTCCTCCCAGTCTTATAGTGGTCGCAATAGTATCTATCCTTTTGTCCACTCCATCCTGGCCAATTATCTGTGCGCCTAGTATCTTTCCGGTCATATCAAAGAGCATCTTCAGTGTCATAGGCGTTGCCATAGGGTAATAACCTGCGTGGGATTTTTGTACTATGAGGGCCACCTCATAATCCCTGCCCTTTTCTTTTCCTGCCAGCCTAAGAGTTTTCTCGTTGATTCCCGTAGAAGCCACGGTGTAGTCAAAGACCTGGGCGACAGATGTGCCAAGACTGCCTTTGTATTCTTCAGCCGCTCCCTTTATGTTATTTGCTACTATCCTTCCTTGCTTGTTGGCAGGGCCAGCCAGAGGTATCATGGTTTTTTCTTTTGTTATAAAGTTCTCCACCTCGATGACATCGCCCACTGCCCATATGCCGTCTGCCTGATTATTACCTTCGCCCTCTTCAAAGGCATGCATCCAAGGATCCACTTTGATGCCGCCGCGCTTGTTCAACTGGAGTCCTGCGTCCTTTGCCAGCTGGCTGTTAGGCCTGACGCCGATAGACAATATCACCATGTCAGCTGTGACCTCTGCACCGCTTGCGAGCTTTACAGTCACCATATCATCTCCCCTGATGAACTCGCTTACGCCATCTCCAAGATGCAGGCTCACGCCGTTCATATCCAAATTCTCATGAATAAGCTGAGCCATATCGTAATCCACTGGGGCCATGACCTGATCCTGAGCTTCGATAATAGATACCTTGATTCCCCTCTTATGAAGATTCTCAGCCATCTCAAGACCGATAAATCCTCCGCCTATGACGGCAGCTGTCTTCGGTTTTCTCTCGTCTACAATGGCTCTGATCCTGTCAGTATCAGGAACCGTCCAGAGGCTGTATATACCCTCGTTGTCAATGCCAGGAATAGGCGGTTTAAGCGGCGATGATCCCGTTGCTATGATCAGGTCATCGTATGTCTCCTCATACTCACCCTGCTCCGACCTTACAGTGACAGTTTTCCTGTCTTTATTGATTTTCTCTACTTCATTAGAAGTACGCACATCGATATTATACTTGGCCTTCATAGCCATAGGAGTCTGCAGTAAAAGAGCCTGCCTTTCCTTGATCACATCTCCAATATAATATGGGAGACCGCAATTAGCATAGGAAATATACTCGCCTCTTTCCAGAATGACGATTTCCATGCTTTCATCAAGTCTCCTGAGTCTGGCTGCCGCCGTTGCTCCGCCGGCAACCCCGCCAATTATTACAGTTTTACTCATTAAAATACCTCCCCGTTAGTTCTCAGCTGATTTTCATTGATTATATCAAATCATCACTAAGATTTAAGTGACTAAGTCACACTACTCATGAGGAGGTATTACTTTCTATATTGTCACCTTTCTATTCCAACTCTGAAGTGCAGTGAGGACATCTTACTGCATCGACAGAGATCTCGCTCTTGCAATAGGGGCATATCTTAGTTGTTGGAGCCGCAACTTCTTCGTCCTTCTTTCTGATGTCGCCCAGCTTGTTGATGCTGCGTATTATCAGGAACAGCACCAGGGCAATAAGCAGGAAATTGATCACAGCCATAATAAAATTGCCATACATAAATGTAGCTCCGCCGACTGTGGCTTTCAGATCGGCGAAATTCACCTTGACTATGAGACCTAGTAACGGTGATATTATATCACTCACCAGGGATGTTACTATAGCCGTAAAAGCAGCTCCTATGATTATGCCCACGGCCATATCCATGACGTTGCCTTTGAGGGCGAATTCCTTAAATTCTTCCATAAATTTCTTCATTTTTCTTTCCTCTTTTATCTTATTTCGTGTGAGTCATATCACCTTGGTTATGTGACTCATTACATGTCTATAATACTATATTTTTCAACGAATGTACACCCTCAATTATTCTGCGGTTTTGCATATTTTTCTATGGCATTTCCCGTGTAATCAGGTATAATTATATAGTACGCGATAAATAAACAACGGAGTAAATATAAATATGACAGAAACAACTAATAACGACATGCTCGTACCACAGCCAAAATTGAAAAAAGGCGGTATGATAATCATCATTGCAGTAAGCAATATGGTAGCATCACTTTCAACTGATATGTATCTTCCGGCTCTTCCGACTATGTCCGGATATTTTCATACCAGCGCAAAGATAATGAACCTGACTCTGGTAGGATTCTTCTTTTTCTTTGCAATAGGCATGCTCCTCTTCGGACCTGTTTCAGATAAACTGGGACGTAAGAAAATCCTCCTTACGGGTGTAGCCATCTACGGTATTGCCAGTGTGGGGTGTGCCCTTGCTACCAGTGTGGAATTTCTCATATTCGCTAGAGTCATCGAAGCCCTTGGCGGCGGCTGTATGGTCGCAGTTACCACAGCCCTGGTCAAAGACCAGTTTTCCGGCAATTCACAGGGAACGATACTTGCAGTAGCCCAAGTGCTTGGCGTGGTTTCACCCGTACTTGCCCCAATAATCGGGGCTCAACTTTTCAGGTTTTTCGGCTGGCAGTCAGCCTTCGTAGTCTTGGCAGCCATATCCCTGATGATATTTATCTTGTGTTCTCTTATGGCTGAGACTCTTCCTGTGGAACGGCGTCTGACGGACAAACTGATAAAATCATTCACCCGACTTGGCGTAGTAATGAAGAACAAAAAATTCACCATATTTCTTATCTCGATGATCACGCCACAGATAGGAATGATGGCGTACATCTCAACAAGCTCATATATTTATGAAACCAGCTTCGGCCTGAGCACGACAGCCTACAGTTTTTTCTTTGCGGCCACAGCCCTGGCGTCTGTATTAGGCCCGATAATATATGTATTCCTGCGCAAAAAGAACGTCTTCACCTTGTCCTACTGGATGTTTGGCTTTTCCATAGCCTGCGGACTTGTGATTCTGGTTTTCGGCCACAGATCCCCATACGTTTTCGCTATAGCCTTCGCCCCGTTCATGATGATGGCCGCCGCGTCGAGGCCATTCTCCACTACTATACTTCTGAACCAGCAGAAGGAAGACTCAGGCTCAGCGTCATCACTGATAAACTTTGCCAACAGTCTTACCGGCACAGTAGGCATGGCCATAATAACCATGATCTGGACAGACTACATAAAAGGCATAGGGATCCTAATAGTCGCTTTGGCTATCTTTGGGTTCATCCTATGCCTTATACTGATGAAATCTTACGGCCGAGATTCTCTCACACCGAAAATCTACTGATTCCTAATACAGTTTTTCGTAATCTTCGCGAAGCATTGACATGATATTGGTATCATAGTACTTGCCCATTTTCTTACAGGCGCCTCTTGCCAAACCCTCATGCTGGAATCCCATGGATTCATAGAGGAATTGAGCCGGGTTTCCTGTGTAATAGTCAAAATATACTCTGTGGAAGGTGTCATTATGGAAAGCCCTGTCCAGCACCCACTTGAGAGCCTGCCTGCCGTAGCCTTTGTTGCGCTCGGCTGGATCACCGATGTATAATCTGTAGACCTCTAGGGAGTCGAGCCTTCTGCTGATACCTGCAAGATATATGCGGCCCAGCATATTGCCCTCTTCATCTGTGATAGTATATTGCTCCTTCTCAGGATCCTCGTCGATGAGAATGAAATCCTTCACTACCTGATCGTATGTCTGGCCATCGGCAATACTGAAAAACTCAGTTACATCTCTAGTGCTTTCCCACTCATAAAACTGCTGACAGTCTGCCAGAACTGATGGTCTGACTTTGATATTATCGCTCATTTCTTCCTCCTGATTATCTAACGTTTCATTGTACTGATCATCTCTTTGGTTTCCTTATCAACTCTCAGGGAATCTCTGATTTTCTGTAATGCCATATTATATGTTTCATCATCCAGATCGTTTGATTTCAGATACTTCATAGTCTCTTCCGGGGACTTGATAAAGCAGGTCGATACAGCCCAGGCTACGGCCATTTTTACATAATGATCGTCATTGTTTATATGGTCGAACCTGTAAAAGAGATCTTCAATATGCTCTTTATCAATATAATAATCCAAATACATGACGACTGCAACCCTGATCTCGAAAGGTTTCTCTGACTGCCAGTAACTCTCGAGGAAAGACCAGACACGAGCCTTGTTTTTCTTTGTTATCTTAAGCCCTGCGCAGAAACTGTCGCACAGAGACCAGTTGGTGACCTTGGGGATATGCTTTGCGACCTGCGCCAGCACAACTTCAACATCACCCTTCAGTTCGCCTATAATAAGCCCCTTCAGCATGGTCTCTTCGAAGTACTTCTCCTCTGCATTCTCCAGATATTCTATAGGATCGATTCCCATTCTGTGAACAGCTATGTCTTTAGCCACGCCACGTATGATTGGTATCCGGACCCCCAGCATATCGCCGCAGCCAGGGACCAGAGCTGATGAAAAGTCCCGGTATTCAGGCTCCGCCAGGCTTATGAGTTTATTTCTTATTTCGATTTCTGCATTCATCTCTTTCTCCATTGCATATCTACAAAGTCGATAATTGTACATTGATCACGTTTATCATATTGATGTCGTTATCGTACTTTTCGATATATTCAAGGATAGCTTCTTTGGTTCCTCTTACACAGTAATTCTTGCATTTGATAACGCCAGACTTCTCTGCCGCCTTAATGTTATTATTTAGATCGTATTCCCCGCCAACGAATTGCTTGTTTCCGGAAAAAAGGCCCAGATCAGCCCATAGTTCCTTATTATCCCTTAAAGTCTTGAGATTACGTATGTATGCCTTATTCAGTTCAGCAGAAGTCATCTTATCCCGTTCCTTTCCACTGTACCACTTTACTTTTGAAGCAGCTATGCCTCCCTGAAAATCACAGCTCGGCTGATAGACCTGATACCACTCTAAAGACAGGTCATTTGTTTCAGTTCTTTTCAAACTGCTTGTATCACGCGGTTTTACTCCTGAAACTACCAGATCCACATAGGCAGATTCAGGAAGTTTCTTTATCTCATTTATGATATTTGCCTGTTCAGTTTTCGAGGCCATCCACGACATTCCCTTAGTGTAAAACATACCACCCTTGTTTGTCAGCAAATTATTAGTATCTTTGTCAATTGACACCTTACTTCGTTTAATCTTCAGTATAACATTATACTCATCACCTGCGATTATTTTCTCACTAGTATTAAAAACATGTAACTTGATAGTGTAGTTTCCAAATCCCTCCTCAGCAACAGTAACTTTCTCATCCAGTTCTCTGAGAGGATAATTAGTCTCCAGCCAAGCATCATATACTTTTACCAATGTGCTGGATTTATTAGTGCCTCCGTCCTTGTTCAATTTGGCTGGATTTGTATTCATCAGGTTCATGACCGGACTTATGCATAAGAAAATCAGTAACAGAATAGCTACTACTATGATGACCGTTTTCAAGGCGATTTTCCTGATTCTCCTGTTGATTTTCTTTTCTATGAGTTTATCCAGGTCCACATCTGTTTCCAGTTTCAGATCGTCCAGCGCCAGATCGATCTCATCCTTCTTATGATCTTTCATCTTCACCCTCCATCATCTTAATAAGCATTTTCTTCCCACGTGACCGTATCTGCCTGACATTAGCCGGGCTCATGCCCCGATCTTTTGCTATGGTCTCGTCACTGGTTCCTATATATGTGCTTTCTATCATTATATCTCTGTACTTCTCCGGCAACATAGCTATCATCTCGGCCAGACGATTTTTTTCTTCATTGTGTATATAATCGTCCAGTAAATCCTCACCGGACTCAATATGATGATCCTCTATGGGGTCATCTGCTATCTTGCTTTGCTTTTTCCTCTGATTGTAGAAGTCATTGCGCATCACTCTGTTGGCCCAGTAAAGAAAACTTCCATTCTCCTCATATGATAACAGTGCCTTCAGAAAAGTACTTTGCACGAGATCCATAGCGTCATCCCGATTCCGCGTATATGAGCAGGCGATGATCATAAGGGAATCAAAATATCGCTCATAAAACTGCTCTATGACCTTGCCGTCAGGTTCTCTTTTCAAATCGTCGCCCCCTCTCTATATACTAAACAATCTCGCCACAAATTTGTGACAAGATTGTTAGACTTTTCCGCAATATTATTATAACCGGCCAGACATTTACATGCCTTCGATCTCACCTAACATTTTCTCAGGATCATCGGCAGCCTTGACCTTATCGTTGGCCTTGATGATAACTCCAGCTTCGTCGATGAGATATGTAGTGCGGACAACGCCCATGGATACTTTTCCATAGTTTTTCTTTTCCTTCCACACATCATACGTTTCTATGACCTTGCGTTCCGGATCCGCCAAAAGAGTGAAAACCAAGCCATATTTATCTGCAAATTTTTTATGAGATGCTACAGAATCCTTACTTACTCCCAGGATCACTGCTCCATTTTCCATGAACTGTGGATACCTGTCTGAAAAGCCGCAGGCCTGCTTGGTGCAACCCGGCGTATTGTCCTTGGGATAGAAATACAATATCACCTTCTTACCCCTGTAATCCTCCAGTTTATGTAGTTTCCCGTCTTGATCCGGTAATTCGAATGCCGGTGCTTTAGTGCCTATTTCCAACATAATGTTGACCTCCTCAGCTAGTTGTGATTTACTCCTTTTTACTGCACAAATTATACATCTACACCATTAGGGCCTTTAACAATATTAATGGTTACGCATCCAAATATATACACTACCGGCAATCACTACTATTACAAGCGCCCAAACACATATCTTCATTACCGTTTTCTGATCATGTTTCACTTCTTCTTTTGAAACGTGATTTGGGGTAACTTCGCCTCGTTCCAACTTTCTCTTGTATGCTGCTGCATCATCAGCTGCATAGTGCTTGAATGAAGCTTTCCATTTACCATCGTATCTGTCCATTCTGATTTCCTCCTTATTATTACTTTCTCTTAGTTACTTATGCTTTTCCTGTATTCCTTGACAATAAGTGTAGCAATTATCGACTCGCAGACCAGATCAAGTGCTACCAGCATGCCGATCCTGATTTTCGTATTCTTATCCATCACAATTCTCCATTCTGCAGTTGCAACTAACTGCTACATAAATAGAATACTATAACTTAAATATACAACTCTTCAGCATAATGGTCAACACTTTCTCACCCACGTCGTGGCTTCGACTCCCTTCCGTTGTCCTCCGCCAATACGCAAAAAGACAGGTAAAACCTGTCTTTTTGCGTATTGGCGGAGGACATGGGACTCGAACCCACGAGGCTGTTACACCCTACTCGCTTTCCAGGCGAGCTCCTTAGCCACTCGGTCAATCCTCCATGCGCCTTAACTAATTTACCATAATGGGAAGGGTTTTGCAAGGACTTTCCTTGCAAAACCCTCGATTTTCTTATACTACTTAACTGAGTTTTCTACCGTTTCCTCCATTTGAGGTATCTCGATGACTCCATTGTGACGAATCTCCTTCTTGTCCAGATCCTTCAGACCACGTGGAACACGCACACCTGTCTCTTTTGATACGGCATCTATATAACGGAAGCCGTCCGGTTCATCGTCGAGACCTATGGATTTGGCTACACTTTCAGCAAACTTGTAAGCGCTGGCCGTTGAAGCAATCAGCGTCGGCGTCTCGTCGCCGGTCTTTGCCCTGTAATCCTCATAGACCTTGTAAGCCACAGCCGTATGCGTGTCCATAAGATAACCGTTGTCCTTATACATGTCGCCAATGGCTTTGTTGGTCATTTCTACATCAGCAAAACCTCCGCAGAAATTCTTCATGCCAGCCCTGATTTTGTCACTGACATGATATTTTTTGTCAGATTCCAGTTTGCCCATTAGATCCTTTATCTCGGCTCCATCGTCACCGCTGAGATGGAACAATAGTCTTTCCAGATTGCTGGAAATGAGAATGTCCATGGATGGCGAATTGGTCAGATAAAAGTCACGGTTTATATCATAAACGCCCGTCTCGATGAAATCCGTCAGGACGCGGTTTTTGTTGGATGCGCAGATCAGCTTGGCAACAGGTATACCCATCTGCTTAGCGTAATAAGCGGCCAGAATATTCCCGAAGTTGCCTGTCGGAACGACGATGTTGATTTTGTCGCCGTCTGCGATCACGCCTCTCTCGATGAGCTTGATGTAGCCGTAAACGTAGTAAGCCACCTGTGGCACAAGCCTGCCAATATTGATGGAATTAGCCGATGAGAGCTTGCAGCCCATACCAGCCAGTTTGTCGCGGAATGCTGCATCGTTGAATATCTTCTTGACACCAGTCTGGGCATCGTCGAAATTGCCTTCGATAGCGAATACATGAGTGTTCTCGCCTTCCTGAGTCACCATCTGGCGCTCCTGGACCTGGCTAACGCCCTGGTTAGGGAAGAACACGATTATCTCCGTGCCTGCCACATCGGCAAAGCCTTCAAGGGCTGCCTTCCCTGTGTCGCCGGAGGTTGCCGTCAGTATGCAGATCTTTTTGTCCTCATGTTCTTTCTTGGTGGCCGTCGTCAAAAGGTATGGCAGTATGGACAAAGCCATGTCTTTAAATGCCGCGGTCTTGCCGTGATAAAGTTCCAGGAAGAATGCGTCGCCGGCTTTAGTCACAGGCACGATCTCCTTCTCTTCGAACTTGGCATCGTAGGCGCCGTCTATGCAGTGATGCATTTCCTCTTCGCTGTAGTCATCGAAAAATGTCCCGATGATTTTATATGCGATTTCCTGATATGTCTTTCCCGTCATTTCCCCCGGCGCAAAAGGCAACTCAGGAACTTCCTTCGGAACATACAGTCCTTTATTTGGCGCGATTCCCTGTATGATTGCCTGAGCTCCTGTAAGCTCTTCTTTTCCGCCTCGCGTGCTGATATATTTCATCATTTAAAAAAATTCTCCTATCTTTTTAAAATTTGTACTGGACAATAACTACTGAACAGTATATAATAAGTTGCGTGAGTTTTCAAGAACCAGATACAAATAAATAATGTGTCGCCTTGGTCAAGTGGTCAAGACGTAGCCCTCTCACGGCTGAGTCAAGGGTTCGACTCCCTTAGGCGATACCAATAATAATAGCGCAGTGCAAAAGCACTGCGCTATTATTATCGGTATCGCATATAGACAAGGGAGTCGAACCCGAAAGGGCTGGGCTGTAAAGCGAGACAGCATTGCATGCTGTCGAGTAAGCCCAGGTCCAAGCCACCTGTACAAGGTGGCGCAGGGCGGCAGATTGCAACGCAATCTGTGTAACTTCCGCAGGCGATGCATGAAATCAAGTGAGTCGCAGACCGTCTTTGTTTCCATTATTTAATTGATCTTGATGCATATAGACGTAGAACTAATAGCAAAGCAATTAAAAAAAATTGTACTATCCCATCATGGCTAAATGAAGAAGCCACTGCCAGGGGAATCAATTTCTCCGCTGTCCTTCAGACCGCATTAAAAAAAGAACTTGGTATTTAAACCTATTTACCATCATATCCATCTGTATTATACTAAGCGTACAAAAAAAAGCAAAACATTAATTCAAATGTAACCAGCCTCGACGCTGCGTTTCTTTAATGATGTCAGACTGTATCTACTATCAAAAGGGGAATGCAATATGAAAATGCGCAAGTTTGCCAGCATAATATTAATATCTATGACTATACTTCTGTGTAGTTCGCCTTGTTTTGCGGCCAATGACACAGATGTATCAAACAATCCACATGTCCTGTTCTTAAGTTCATACAGCTATGAATGGGACAGCATTCCCAAACAGCTTTCAGGTATTACCGACACACTCAGCGGCAAAGCTAATATTGACTATGCCTTCATGGACACTAAACGTATTCCTTACAATGTCGCTAAACAGGACGTATACAAGCATATATCCTATATGAATGAACACGAACAGTTTGATTATGTCATAGCCGACGATGATGCTGCCCTGGAATTTGTTCTGGAATACCGCAATAAATTATTTAAAGATGTCCCAATAGTTTTCGAAGGAATCAACAGTGAGAGCCTTGCCAAGAAAGCTACTCAAGATTCACTTATTACCGGCATAGTTGAATCCTTCCCATTAAAACAAACCATAGATATAGCCACCGAACTCCAGCCTGAGGCTACCAATATTGTAGCCATAAGTGATGATACCATTTCCGGTAATGGTTCAACTGCCCAATTCATGGATTGTAAAAGCAACTTCAAGGCTCTTAATTTCTCGACTATTAACTGTTCTACGATGACAAGTAATGAACTGAAGAAAAAGGTAGCTTCATATGGAGACGACACTATTCTGTTATTCCTGATGTTAACTAGTGATGCCGACGGTAACAATTACACTACAACTGAGGGCATCAAATTCATTACATCCAATGCCAATGTGCCTGTATATAAGGCTGATGAACTGGGGATCGGTGAAGGCATACTTGGAGGTAATGTAATATCATACCATGACATGGCGGCCAGTGCAGCCAAAATCGTACTGAAGCTAAGTCGTGGTGGAAATATTGCTGGCTATCCTGTTCAAAGGGTCAGCAACTACTACTGCTTCGACAAAAAAGTCATGGACAAATATAACATCACTAAAAATGACATTGTAAACGCCTATTCAGGCAATGTGAAATATGTAAATGATACTAAATCAATTTTCCAGACTCATAAGAGCGTGATATTGCCTATGGGCATTATCATACTCCTGCTCTTTGCTCTGGTACTATTTGGGTTGATTTATCTGAACGCCAAGAAAAAATATGTAGAACAGCTCTCAGAAAAAGATACTATGCTGAACAATGTATTAGACAATATGCCAGGCGGCATTATGATTTTCAGAGCCAGTGGCAACCCAAGAGAATATGTGAAAACCATATACTTCAGTCAGGGCATACCTAAACTTGCCGGTTATACATACGAAGAATATAGTGATCTCATTAAGAGAAGCATCTTCGATTGCGGACTTGACGCCGAGGACATTGCAGAATTCAAGAGAACAATAGCCACCGATGTTACCAAAAACGGTCCCGTCCACATGAGGTTCCATCAGAAACATAAGAACGGTTCACTTTTATGGATATCCATGTCTGCTGAATGGGCCTATGACGAGAGCAACGACAGTAGCATCTACTATGCCGTTTTCCTTGATATAACACAGCAGGAAAAGGCCATTGAGGCTGAGAATGCGGCCCTTGAAGCGCGCACATCCAGCGAAGCGAAGCGCGATTTTCTTTCGCGTATGAGCCATGACATCAGAACGCCCCTTAACGCTGTTCTCGGCTTTACTTCGCTTGCTCTCAATGAGTCTGACATTCCCCCTGGTGTTGCAGATTATCTGAATAAAATAGACAGTTCAGGCAAATACCTCATAGAACTGATAAATGATGTTCTGGATATGGCAAAAATTGAGAGCGGCAAACTTCAGATCAATGAAGAAAGCACAGACGTACTGGCTCTCCTGAACACTTTAGCAGACGCTTTCACTATTCAGGCTGCAGAAAAAGGTGTGACCCTTAAGACTGATTTCTCCAAAGCTACAACCAGATGGATCATGCTGGATCCTCTGCGTACCAAACAGATATATGCGAACCTTCTGTCTAACGCAATCAAGTTCTCCGAAAGCGATACCCAGATCGATCTTATAGTTGCAAATGAGCAAAACGATGATGGCAGCATTCATGTTACTACAACCGTGAAAGACCAGGGCTGTGGCATGAGTCAGGACTTTATGGATAGGATGTTCATGCCTTTTGAACAAAACGCACCTTCAGACGCAGGCACGGGAACCGGTCTGGGCTTGTCTATCGTCCACAGTCTGGTAGATATGATGAATGGTGAGATTCATGTAGAAAGTGCTCCCGGCGAAGGCTCCACCTTCATACTGGAATTCGATCGCAGGTTAAGCAAGCCTCCAGTGAACACGCAAGCTGCCGATCACAATCCTGTGGATCTTAAAGGAGTTCATGTACTTCTTTGTGAGGACAATGATATCAATGCCCTGATCACAGAAAAAATTCTTGAAATGATCGACTGTACTATCGATAGGGCCGAAAATGGCCAGGTAGGCCTTGAAATGTTCAATAAAGCCTCTTACGGAATGTACGATGCCATAATCATGGATATCAATATGCCTGTCATGAATGGGATCACAGCCGCTAAGGCTATCCGCGCTTTAGATCGTCCTGATGCCAAGTCCATTCCTATTATCGCCATGAGCGCCAATGCCTTCGACGATGACATAGAGAAAAGCTTAGCTGCCGGAATGAACGCCCATATATCCAAACCTATAGACAAGCAAATTCTTTTCGATATACTTTCGAAACTCGTTGATTCGAAAAACTAAGCGTGATATCATTCAACACCAGCAATCTCTGGCTTCGTCTTACCCAATTGTGCCCGCGCCCAGTTTCTCCCCGGATTTCTTTGTTTTCCTTGACAAATCTTGGTTTTTTCATTAATATTAAAGGACTGCAGCCTGCTCACAGGCTCAAATTATCAAGTTATTATCGGGAGGATCTAAGAATGGAAAAACCAACACCTAAAGCTAAAGCCCTGCTTCCTATTATAGTATTTCTGATACTATATCTGGGCAACGGAATTTATTTCGAATATATCAATCCTACGGAGGGCCAGATGGGCTTCTATGTAATGAGCGTAGTTGTAGCCTTTGTTATAGCCCTCATAGTCGCATTCCTGCAAAACCCCAAGTTGTCTTTTGATAAAAAGATACACGCATGCGCCCAGGGCATCGGCGATGACAACATTACCATAATGCTGTTCATCTTCCTTATGGCCGGCGCCTTCAGCGGTATTGCCAGCGCCTCCGGCGGAGCCGAAAGCACAGCAAACCTTTTGTTAGATATAATCCCTGCAAACTTTGCAATACCGGGGCTCTTCATTATCGCCTGCCTCATATCCATGGCCATGGGAACATCTGTAGGAACCATCACTGTACTCGTACCTATCGCGGCGTCAGTGTCAGCATCAGCCGGCCTGAATCTGCCAATGTGCGTTGCAACAGTAGTAGGCGGCGCCATGTTCGGCGACAACCTCTCATTTATTTCAGATACAACTATTGCGGCCACTAAAACTCAGGGCGTAGAGATGAAGGACAAATTCAGAGTCAATTTCAAGATCGCTCTTCCGGCAGCAATTATTACTCTGGTCATACTTATAGTACTGGCTATGCGCGGGGACACTGCTCAGCTCGGCCACTTCGACTATAATATATGGCAGGCCATACCGTACTTTGCCGTCCTGATTGCCTCTCTCTGCGGAATTAACGTGTTCATTGTCCTCGGATGTGGAACCATCCTTTCCGGCGTCGTAGGCATCGGCACAGGCTCTCTCACGGTGGCCTCCGCTTTCAGCTCCATGGGTACCGGCACGTCAGGCATGTTCGAGACTATGATCGTGACTATTCTAGTTGCATCCATAGGCGCACTCATGAAGGCCTACGGAGGATTCGAGTTCATACTTCAGTTGATCAAAAATAACTTCAAAGGGAAGAAAGGCGGCATGTTCGGCATCGGTTTCCTGACTTCGCTCATGGATATCGCAACTGCCAACAACACGGTTGCTATCGTTATGGCCGGCCCTATAGCAAAAGACATCAGCCAGGAGTTCGGCATCGATCCTAAGAAGACTGCATCTCTACTGGATACATTCTCCTGCGTATGGCAGGGAATCATCCCTTATGGCGCACAGCTTCTGGTAGCAGCCAGTCTGGCAAAGATAACAAGCGTTTCGATCATACCTTTCCTGTTCTATCCGTTCTTACTGTTTATATGTGTCGTAGCATCCATACTCCTGGACAAAACTCCAGCATCTGCGGCCGCTTCTGACTCAGAAGAAATAGTATAACAGTAAACTGACTATACCAAACCACTGCAAACAAAGACCCGGACGGCTATTGCCATCCGGGTCCTTATTATTCTTATTCGTTTATGCTCTGTTAATTACCCATCAGAGCATTTTGTGTTGTTTAACTGGTTTTCAATTCAATTAGTCTGCTTTAGAATTGAAGTTTACCTTAGGTACCGGTGTTGGGTCTACCTTATCGATGTCGTTTACATATGTATGAACATCCGCCATCAACTTGTTGCTCAATAGCCAGATACCTATTACATTAGGTATTACCATCAGTCCGTTAAGGATATCTGCTATAGTCCATACTGTTGACAGAGCAGCAACTGCTCCAACGAAGGACATGATAACAAATGCGCACTTGTACGGCATGATGATCTTAGGTCCGCACAGGTACTCTGCACATCTCTCGCCGTAATATGACCATCCAAGGATAGTTGAGAATGCGAACAGTGCAAGTGCCAATGTGATGATTGCCTTACCAATTACAGGTATATATCCGAATACTTCGAATGTAAGTACTGTATTATTAGTAACGACTTCTGCAAGCTCATCTGGGTGAGCGCAAACTGTGCTGACAAGAGTGATTCCTGTCAAAGCGCAGATAACAACTGTATCCCAGAAAGTACCGGTCATTGATACCAGTGACTGTCTTACAGGATTTCTTGTCTTAGCTGAAGCAGCTACGATAGGAGCTGATCCCATACCAGACTCATTGGAGAACAGACCTCTGGCACATCCGTAACGGATAGCCATAGCTACTGCTGATCCTGCGAATCCAGCGGTTCCAGCCTGAACTGAAAATGCGGACTTACAAATAAGTACGATTCCTGTTCCAACATAGTGACCGTCCATGATGAGTACGATTATGCATCCTACTACATAGAACAATGCCATGAATGGAACTAATCTTTCAGTAACGCGTGTTATTGATTTAACTCCGCCGATGATAACGACTGCAGTAAATACTGCGATAAGGATTCCGCCGATCCATGTAGGAACGTTGAAGTTCTGGCTAAGTGCTGTAGAAATGGAATTGGCCTGTGTCATGCAGCCGATTCCGAAAGCAGCGATGGCTCCCAGCAATGCGAAGATGACGCCCAGCCATTTAGCGTTAAGTCCTCTTTCCAGAGCGATCATAGCGCCTCCAAGCATTCTTCCGTCTTCTGTCTGCTCTCTGTATTTAACAGACATTGCGGTCTCCATATACTTAGTAGCTATACCGAATACTCCTGTGAACCACATCCAGAGAACAGCACCAGGTCCGCCTGCGGCAAGTGCCGTAGCAACACCTATGATGTTTCCTGTTCCGATTGTAGCAGCAAGAGCTGTTGTAAGTGCTCCGAACTGTGAAACTTCTCCTTCACCATCCGAGTCAGGTGTGACTGATAATTTGATACCCTTAAAGGTATACCTTTGGATGAATCCTGTTCTGACTGTACAGAACACATGTGTACCGAGTAATACTATTATAAGCGGTAAGCCCCATAGCCACGCGTCAATAGCATTAACAGCATCTACAAATCCTGACATAATTACGCCTCCCTTGTAAATATAGAAATTACTATAACGAATAAAAATTACAATTTAATTATATCACATCATCTACACAAAGCAAACATTGTTTCTGAATAAACACAATATTAAAACATTGAAATTGTTGACATTGACAAATAATAAACTATCGATTTACACTGATAAAGCAATGTCTCAAAGCACGCCCAATTCTGAAATATGCATATTCTATCAGTATTAAAGGAAAAAATAAAAGTCTGTTGCATAAACCTGTATGAATATGATAGTATGGATTTGGAGGGAATAATGAATAAACTTACTTTTGCAGAAAAACTGGGATACGGCTCCGGATCTATCGGAGATGCGATTTCCTACTCATTTATCGGAACATTTCTCATGTTCTTTCTTACAACTGTAGCAGGACTGCCACCGGCCCACGCAGGTGCTATAACCGCACTGGGAGCCGTATGGAACGCCCTGTTCAACCCTATGATAGGATACTTTTCAGACAAGTTTCAGTCGCGCCACGGGAAAAGGCGGCCTCTGATACTTTTCTTTTCAATACCTCTGGCTCTGACGATCATGCTTTTGTTTACCAACGTAGGCCTGCCAGCCGGAGTAAAAACTCTTTACTACGCCATTATGGTCATGCTCTTCTGGACCAGTTACACGGGATTTTTTGTGCCATACCTGGCCCTAGGCGTAGAATACACCTCAGACTATGACGACCGCACCGTGCTCAGACTTTTTGCGTCTGTTTTCAACATGATCGGCTCTATAATATGCATGGTATGCCCGACTTTGCTGGTGGAAGCGTTTACAGGCCGCGGCCTTACACTTAGCCTGGCTTGGACAGTCACGGCCGCTATCATGGGCATAATTGCAGCCGCCTCCATTATCGTAACGGTATTGGTCTCAGGGCACAAAGACGAACGCAGCCCTGCTGACGCGCCCCGCGAGCGCATTCATTTCAGTCTGGCGGACATTTTCCGCGAGTATATTTCCGTGGCAAAACTCAAGCCTGTGAAATATCTCATAATCGCCAGCATTGCGTCACTTATCACCTTTGAAATGGTCATCTCGGACATGGTCTACTTCCTTACGTATAACATGGGCTACACTTCAACGCAGATATCCATGGTACTTCTCATGCGTTCTGTATTCGGCATGGTGCTCATACCTATTGTCGGGAAAACAGCTCTGGCTATCGATAAACGCGGCACGCTTATTCTGTTTTTCTCCATAGGCACCGCAGGTATGGTCCTCCTGAGGATCCTCGGCGTCCATTCTATTGTAACAGTGCTCTTGTATATGATACTGGTCAGCGTGTGCACCTGCGTGTACTGGGCCCTGATGCCGTCCATATATTACGACATCTGCGAATATGACCAGCTGAAAAGCGGCGTCAATCGACAGGGAACTATTGTCTCATTCCAGGGCCTTGTTGAAGCAGTCGCTCTCGGCCTCGGGACCCTATTTCTCGGACTTATATTGCAATGTGCCGGCTTTGACGGAAGCGCAGCTACGCAAACAAAAACCGCCCTCGAATGGATATTCAACTCGACGACGGTCGTTCCTGTTATTTTTCTAGTCGTGGCATCCTTTGCAATCTATAAATATCCTATCACCAAGGAAATCCACGCTGACATCCAGCGCCAGCTGAAAGACCGCAATCAATAGTACAATCCACTCAACTAAAACAAAGGATTCTTTCAACCCGGCCTAGCCGCCACTTCCGCCCGGCGATTCCGCAGGAGCAGGAGCAGCCATAGTCGCAGGCGAGCAAGAAGAATAGAAAAATATGACCGCGCTGTTTAAAGACGAAAAAATGGTGACATAGAAAGAACAATGTGCTTGCACAATTGTTCCGACAATGTCACCATTAGAAATTCTCCTTGAGAATTTCTGAAGTTTCGTCAAGTTCGCGGCATATTCTATTCTTCGCGAGTGAGACTATTATGGTTGCCTGCGCACGAGGACCAGCATGGGCAGAAGTGGCAGTTAGGCCTCTTTCTTGCAGGCGGCATTAAGCACGACCCAAAGGATCAGCGCCACTACTCCACAGCCTACCATAGCCATGAAAGTCGTTATATAGGAGCCATTAGCCGCAGTGATCAGACTGCTGGCCACCATAGGCCCCACGATCGCTGCAGGAATCAGAGAGAAATTCGCGATGCTGAAATTCACCGGGAAATTCTCAGGTCCGTACTGTTTACTAATGAAAGCCGACGTTATGGTAGGATTTCCGCCATAAGTCAACCCGGTGCACACGAGACCGATTATTACGATTGCCACAGCTGCTGTTTTGGCACCCAGTACCAGAACGATGCCCGCTGCCAGCAATATAATCACGTTGATGAGCATGGTCATCTTTCTTCCTATTTTGTCGAATATAGCTCCGATTATCACACGGCCTGCACCGTTGCAGACCGACACTACCATCCCTACTATGGCAGGGGCTCCGAAAAGCACTGCGATAGATGCTGCATTTCCGATCACCATCAGTCCTGCGGCATTAGCCACAACGCACCAGATGAAAAATATCCAGAAAGAAAAGCTCTTAAGCATTTCTCCTGTAGTCATACTCGGCACTGCAGGCGCTTCAGTTTTCTCTGAAGCCGCGGTCTCTGTCACTTCCGGATTCTTAATAAAAAATGAACCTATCATCAAAACTACGAAAATCATTATGCCCAGGATCATGAATGTAGTCAGTATGCCCTTTGCCGCTATCAGCGATGTAGCTATACTGCCGAGGATCAACGCCCCAAGGCCGAAGCCCATCATCATTATTCCCGAGGCGAGGCCCTGCTTATCAGGGAACCATTTGTTCATGGAAGATATGACGCCATTATAGCTGAAGCCTACGCCGGTTCCGGCGAACACTCCATAGAAAACGTACAACATCGGCAAACTCATAGATGAATTGGCAGGATCCATCCTTGACACGCCTACAAAGCCCACCAGAAGCAATACTGCCGACATCATTATTATCTTGTTTGGTTTGATCTTAGCGCTCATTTTGCCTGCGACGAAACCGCCCAGACAAAAGAATATCATGGAAATAGTAAACGTCATGGAAAGCTGTGAAAGACTCCACTCAGTATATATTTCCCCAAAGGGCGCTTTAAAGAGGGACCATCCGTAAATGAGCCCGCAGAATATCAGCAATACCGTACCGACAGCCAGATACAGCCATCTTTTACCGCTATAGTTATTATTTGCCATGTTGTAACATTCTCCTATTCTCTAAATCAACTAGCCAGTTATTTCTCGCAGACGCCCTCAAGCCTGTCTGCTTCTTCTTTTCCGTTCAGAACTCTCAGAATTCCGAAAGCCAGAGAATCCATTTCCTTCTCACCCGGCATTAGTTTTACCGGAGCGATCCAGCCTACGCGTTCTTCGATGGCCTTAGTCAGCCTGTCGGAGAAAGCCATTCCGCCTGTGAGCAAAATATAGTCTATTTTGCCGTTGACATCTACGGTAAGCTTTGCGATGTTTTTGGCTATGTTCAATGCCATAGCATCAAAGATCAGCTCGGCATGTTCGTCGCCGTTGTCTATCATTTTCTCCACGTCTCTCAGGTCTGTAGTTCCAAGGTGTGCCATGAAACCACCCTCATTCTTCAGGTGATCCATCATGGCTTTCTTATTTGGATATTCATCATAGCAGAGATCTATTACTCTGAATGCAGGTAGCCCTCCGGATCTCTCCGGCGAGAAAGGCCCCTCGTCATCGGATATCATATCAATTATTTTACCTTTTGACAACAGTCCAACGGAAATCCCTCCGCCCATATGTACTGACATGATGTTTTTGTCTTTCATATCAAGGTTGTTCTGCTCGCAGAAATTAATAACTGCGGCCCTCATATTCAGGTTGTGGCCTCTTCCGTATCTCTCTATCTCCTTAAGACCTGTTATCCTGTATATTCCTTCCATTTCATCAACTGCTACGGCATCATAGGTGTAGGCTTTGCAACCTGCCAGCTCGGCAACATGTTCAGCAATGGCAGCAGCCATATTAGACGCATGTACGTTTTGCGGATGGTAATGCATCATATCTATCATGTACTGGTTGACTTCATAGGCTCCTGCGTGTACAGGAGGCATCAGACCGCCTCTTGCAACTACAGCATCGAAATCAGCAACTTTGTCTCCATGCTTCTCATAACACTCTGTTACCATCTCTGTTCTCATGTCAAGCTGGTCATAAACATCCTTGAAAGGCTTCAGATCTTCTGGTGAATGAGTGATGCTTTCCACCCACTGCTGTTCTTTATCAACATATACAGCTACCTTTGTCGAAGTCGAGCCTGGATTTATCACTAACAATTTATAGAACATAAAGTGTTCTCCTCTCCATTCAGGCATATTATTCCGATATAAGTGATGCCATCGCCATTGAAACAAATTTTTCTTCGGTTGAAGCTCCGCGAGATGTAAGTACTACAGGAACCTTGGCTCCTACTACTACTCCAGCCATCTTGGTCCCGCCGCAGATTATCATAGCCTTGTGCATCAGATTTCCTGCTGCCATTGTCGGTACGATAGCGCAGTCGAAGCTTCCGGAATAAGGACAATCATATCCCTTCCTTTCAGCTATTTCCTTACTCATCATTATGTCGAAGGATATTGGTCCGACTACATCGCAGCCGGGTATCTCGCCGCTCTTGTTCATCTCCACCAGGGCAGCGGCATCTGTAGTCTCCACCATCTTAGGATTCACCTTTTCAACAGCTGCCAGAACAGCCACTGAAGGTCTTTCAACTCCAAGCTTATGCAATGATTCCACACAGTTGAGGATGATGTCCTTTTTCTGTTCCAATGTTGGATATGGAATCATTCCTCCGTCTGCAACGACCATGAGCTTGTCCATCTGTGGTACTTCATTATAGGCAAATACGCACATTGCTCTGCCTGTGTGAAGTCCGTTCTCTTTCTTTACAAGGGGTTTCAACACATATTTTGTATCTATTATACCCTTCATAATGAAATCGGCTTTGCCTTCTTTAACCAGTCTGACTGCCTCTTCACCGCAGGCCTCTTTACTGTCAACATTAATTATTGTTGATTTAGCGGGATCAGCTCCCATTTCTTTAAGAGCATTCTCTACATAAGCCTGTCTTCCTATGAGATAAGGTTTGCTAACTATGCCTGCCGCTTCAGCCTCTACCAATGCCTTTAGGACATGATCGTCAGCTGCTCCGGCCACTGCAACAGTCTTCTTTTCCGGATTACTTTTACAAGCCTCAACTATTTCATCAAAATTCCTGTATGCCATATTCCGTTCCTTTCTGATTATGCCATTTCTCTTCCAGCATCATATGCCTTAAGATTGACGTCGACTACCTTTGCAGGAACTGTATCCTTAATTATAGCCTTCCAGTCAACTCCGTCAAGTCCCAGTTTCTTTATCAAAGCTCCCAGCAGACAGATGTTCTGGCATTTAACATTGCCAAGTTCCTCAGCCTTCTCAGCAGCTTTGACTACGATAACGTCGCCAACGGTCTGCTTAAGATCTTTCAGACAATCCTCAGGATATTCTTCTTCTCCTGTAAGTACAGGCATTGGAAGAATCTCTCTTACATCTGTTATTATTGCTCCGCCCTTCTTAAGATAAGGAAGTGCTCTGAGAGCCTCCATCTTCTCGAAGGCTACGACGAGGTCAGCCTCATGTTCGCCGATATTAGGAGCATATACTTTCTCTCCATATCTGAGCTGAGTCGTAACTGTACCGCCACGCTGTGACATACCGTGGATCTCGCTCATCTTAACGTCATAGCCAAGTTCTACAAGGCCCTTTGACAGTACTTTTGTAGTAAGGATAGTTCCCTGTCCACCTACGCCTACTAAAATTATATTCTTAGTCATTATTGTTTCCACCTTTCCTACTCGACAATTGTCATAGCTCCAACTTTACAGTTCTGTGAGCATAAGCCACATCCTGTACAGTTAGCAACATCTGCAACATAAGCTTTTCCGTCTTTGAATGCCAGCGATGGGCATGCGACCTTCATACACATTTTGCATCCTACGCACTTGTCAGGGTTGACCTCCAGGTGCTTGTTGCCTCTCTCCTTTATGACATACTTAAGCAAAGCGCACGGATACCTTGTAACGATTACCTGAAGTCCGTCGTTTTCAATTGATGTCTTGATTGCTGCGTCCATTTCCTTCTGGTCAATAGGATTTACAACATGAACTCTGTCAGCATCGATTCCTGTAGCCATTACCATATCAAGGCAATCGACTCTCTTTACTGGTTTGCCCATTAGGTTGACCTCTGTGCCGGCGTTCTGCTGGTGTCCGGTCATACCTGTGATGGAGTTGTCCAGTAAACAAAGGATAACGTTTGCATTAGTGTGAACTGCGTCGATGAGACTAGTAAGCCCACTGTGGAAGAATGTTGAATCGCCAAGGAATCCAAGAGGTTTTCTAGGATCGTTCTGAGCCTTCAGGGCTTCTGCCATACCTATTGTAGTTGAGAATCCGCCGCCCATGCATACGCACATTTCTTCGCCGAAGAATGGTGTCTGTACGCCAAGTCCATAGCAGCCGATATCTCCCAGAGCTACGACTTTGTCTCTGAACTTTGTGAATGAGTAGAAGAATCCTCTGTGAGGGCATCCTGCGCAGAGTACAGGAGGTCTGTCTGCAGGTTTAACGTCTACTGTATATCCTTCTTCCAGTGGTTTGTCGGTCAGTGAAGTCTGAACGATAGCTGCAGTCAGCTCGCCCTGGATAGTGATCTTATCTTTTCCTGTGCACTCATGTCCACGGACCTTGACAGCTGTCTCGATGAACGGCTCTCCTTCTTCGATGACGTGGATAGTGTCGCATTTCTCGCAGAACTCATCGATAAGTTTACCTGGCATTGGATTGGTAAGTCCCAGCTTCAGATATGATACTGTATCTCCGAATACTTCCTTAGCATGCTGGTATGAAATACCACTTGTGATGATACCTACCTTAGTGTCGTTGTACTCAGTAGTATTGATAGGACAGTTGTTAGCGTATTCTTCAACCTTCTTCAGCTGTTCCTCGACAACGATGTGCCTCTTGATAGCCATAGCAGGAAGCATAGCGCGCTTCTCAACGTTAGTTACATATTTCTTGCAAGGTGTTGGGATAGGATCCTCAAGAGTTACGATGCTCTTGGAATGACATACTCTCGTAGTAACTCTCATTAGAACTACCAGGTCGTATTTCTCAGAAAGTTCGTAAGCGAGCTTGGTGAAGTCCTTGCACTCCTGTGAATCTGAAGGCTCAAGCATGATCAGTTTGCCCAGCTTGGAATAATATCTGTTATCCTGTTCATTCTGTGATGAATGCATTCCCGGATCATCTGCCGATACGATAAGCATTCCTCCGTTTGAACCGATGTATGCGATAGTCATTACAGGGTCTGCAGCTACGTTAAGTCCTACGTGCTTCATGCAGCTCAGAGTTCTGAGTCCGCCAGCCTGAGCTCCGCAAGCCATCTCGACTGCTACCTTCTCGTTGTTGGCCCATCTGGAATCGATAGTTGGATACTTGGCTACATTCTCAAGGATCTCTGTACTTGGAGTTCCTGGGTATGCAGATGCAAATCCTACGCCGGCTTCATAAGCACCGCGAGCGATGGCTTCGTTGCCGCTCATTATCACTTTTTCTTTCATCTTACTTTTTCCTTTCTTTACTATACTTTACCTTTATCATTATTTACAAATTTTTATATTTTGCGTTTACGCCCTTGCCTTCTATAAGAAAGCTGAAATACGGGCAGATCTTACGATCTGTTACTACTCTGTAAAGAGAATACAATTGAGGGAGAAATACTTCCCAATTGCCTACCTCTTCAGCGGCGTGCTGCGCCCATATGAGACCGCTGTCTTCATATTGGTCTCCTGCCGGATGGATAGGTATCGCCGAGGACATTCCCACAACCCCATCTTCCGACGATTGCCATTGATGGACTCTGTAGGCTTCCTTTCTGGTTTTTTCAGGATCCCAGGTTTCTTCCCTGCCGTCCAGATCGTATCCTATGGCCACGACTGCATGATCGTACTTGATGACTTCCCTGACATGGTCAGGTACCTTTTGTACATCAGCCAGCAATATATATGGCTTGATGAACCTGCCATCATTCCACTTCTGTGGCGCCCGATGAATGGAGCCGATGACTCCCACATCCCGTGGATCCTTGAACCAGCTCAATCCCATGTGCTGATTTGGATGCCAGAGGCTGTCGCATTTCTCGAGATTCCCCCAGAACCAGTTGATCATCTTAGGCGTAACGCCGTCAAGTTCCCATTCCAGATGGGTCCCAAGCTCGTCCTGCCTGGTCGATCTAAGCATCACTTCACCTCCTCGTAATAGGTCATTGCTTTATATGTTAATTATACTTTCAGTACCCGCAAATGTTAAATTCCAAAAAAAGAGGGCTACTTATTCAGATTCTGAATAAATAGCTCTCATTGATTCATTTTTGTATTATTACCTATATTTCGTCTCCGTCGAAAAGATCCAGTATCTTTCTGATTGCAGGGTTCTCGTTATCCTTACGGCACACCAGGAAGACTCCGCCCTTCTCTTTCATAGGAAGCGCCCTGATAGGGCCGTCTTTATCATATGCATCCAGGTCCTCGTTGATAGTGACGCCGCTGCCTCCGCGGACATTGGCATACACGCTCTGCAGGTTCGGCAGATGCCTGATCACAGGAGTAAAGTGGTACTTGCCGCACCAGTTCCTGATCTTCTGCTCCACGTTGTTATCCTCATCATCAGGGACCGCATAGAAAATATCGTCTTTGAAATCCTCCACCTTCAGATCCGGTTTATTGGCCAGAGGATGTGCTGCCGAATAAAGTATGACTTTGTTCGACTGATAGATGACCTTGGATATGAACTTCCTCTCTCTGACCTTGGTATTACCTACAGACATGGCCATATCGACCTCTCCGGATTCAAGTTTATCAAGAAGCTCGTTGATTCCATAGCAGAGTATTTCCAGAGACATTTCCGGGTAAACCGACTCTATCTTATCGTAGAACTTGGCAAAGAAACTCCTGGTATACCAGTCCTCTATTATGCCGATCCTCACCTTGGATACGCTCTCTTTATCAGCGGCGCCAAGCTTATACTTCAGATTGTCCAGTTCCATGCTCCACCGAAGGAACATCTCCTGGTATTGCCTGCCCTCGTCCGTCAGCTCTACCTTCTTAGTCGTTCTGTTGAACAAAACACAGCCCAGTTCTTTTTCCAAGGCCATAATATATCTACTTAAAGTAGGCTGAGAAAGAAACAATCTCTCAGCCGCCTTGGAATAATTCCGTTCCTCTACAATTGTAAGAAAGCACATGACCTGTGTCTGGTTCATTGATACCACCTCTCGGAGTTATAATGTAACTACTTACATTTTAATCTATTGTGGAATTTAATTCAATATCAAAATGGTTATGAAGGGCCCCGTGGAAAAGTTATGGGGCCGTTGCTTCCTGCAGCGGCCCCAAATGAGTGGTTCAATATTTAAGGAATCCTTTAACTTATTATTCGCTAAGCGCATCAGCAAAGTCAGCCGGTGCCCAAAGTGTTCCGTTTGATTCATAGATAGGATATGTCATGTCGTTTACATATGAACCCTTAGCGTTATAAACGCTTGTTGAATTCTTAGTAAGAGTATACTTGACTCCATCCTTGGCAACGATGTACTTGCTGCCTTTAACAGTAACTGTGTATCCAGCTTTCTTAGCATTCTTAAGGAATGTGATCGGCTTTACGAACGTTACCTTTCTTGCGTTATTGACTCTGTCGTTGTTGTTATATGTTGATGTGTATACTAATGCCTTATGCAGTGTTTCTGAATTGTTCAACTGTACCTTTACTGCAGACTTGCCTATAGCTGTAACATAAGCTCTGCCCTTAGTCTTGCTTGAACTGTAAGCCGCCTTTACCTTAGGAAGCTGAGCCTGGATCTTTGCATATTCTTCTTTCTCGCGTGTAGCCCAGAATGCCTTGGTTCCTGCGCTGAGGAATGCTCTGTCTGATTCTGCTATAGTGCAGTTCTTCTTGAATATCCAGTAAGCGCTGTCTGATTTGTAAGCTGATCCATCAACTGTGTATGCTGAAGCAGTAGATGTGATTCCGCTGAATGTCGGTACGAATACTGAATGCTCAGCATTGCCCATGCAGAGCCACTGGAGGCAGCATGTATCCTTAGGAAGACTGCTATAGATCTGTGTCACATGGACATCGGAAGATCTGGTCGTTCCTATAGGGCGTCTGCTCGCATTAGCCGTATTAGACATATCATAATCAGTTCCTTCATATCTGTCTCTGTAAAGGTTCATGATAGTCAAAGGTGATACTTTGCTGTCAGGTTTATAGCAAAGAGGATAATATGTATCGTTTTCATATGCTCCTACTGTTGAAGGTGCCAGTACTCTGTGGCCTTCCCAGGTTCTCATATTTGAATACTCTTCTCTGGATCCGACGATGGACTGAACCAGATTATAATGTCCGTTGGTTTTAACTGCTCCAACCTTATCGATAGTGCTGAAGAGATTCTTGGAGAATACATAGTCGGTAGTATTGTTTTCATCAACTTCTCCGATCATGCACTGATTTCCGAATACTGCTACAGTGTCAGATGGCATCCTGTATGCGCAATATGTGGTTCCGCCGTAGATTTCAAATATCCAGGCTTCATTCTGGTCAGCGATGAACAAAGTGTTCCATTCTGCTGATCCGTATGTGTCGACTAATTTGGCCAGTACTTCTACGCCCTGCTTGGCTGTCTTGCACTGTCCGGCAACCAGTCCCGGAAGAATGGCCTCTCTCAGACCCTTTTCATACTCTGTACAAGGATCAGCCGCTTCATAAGCCTTGCTAACTTCTGTCGATACAGTTCCTATTACAGATACTCCGTACTCATTATCGCATGAAGCCGGATACATACCATCGCCTGCGTCTGTTGAATCAGGCACATAAGTGTACTTGTACGTAGTCTTAGGTAATTTTACCTTGAAGCCTGTGCCGGTGTCAGTAAAATAACGTCCTGCCTTGGTAACTCTCTTCTGTACCTTAAACATTTTGTTATATGCTCCGGAACCCTGATCTTCACTTCTTGCAACGATAGTAGTACCATCAGTACTTGCATCTTTACCTACATACATTCCTGTGCAGGCAAAAGCTCCTGCCGTCGTAGCCACCATAGTCAGCGCTACAACGCACACAATCAATTTAAGTCTTCTCATTTCTGATTCTCCTCTCAATAACTTATCAAACCACGTTAATATTTTAACTCATAGATTACATGTAATAAAGCGAAAATTGCGATTTAACTGAAAGGTAACCGTCAGATAACAAATTAGAGAATCATTATTTATCCCACCCAACAAAAAGAAAAACGAGCCACCTGTAATCAGATAAAACTACATAAAAGACAAGTCCACTTTCAACTAAGACAACGGCCCTTCCGCAATGGTGTTTCCGCAGGAGCAGTTGCAACCATAGTCGCAGACGAGCAGGAAGAACAGACAAATGTGCCGCGCTGTTTGACGGCGAAACAAAAGGTGACATAGAAGGAATAACGTACTTGTACGTTTATTCCGACAACGTCACCTTTTAAAGTCTTCGTAGAAGACTTAGATGTTTCGCCTAGTTCGCGGCATATTCTGTTCTTCGCGAGTGAGACTATATGGTTGCACGCGCACGAGGACTAGCCATGTGGAATGGACCGTTGACCTATTTCAGCAATGCGATCATCTCACCTGACTTCACCTGCTGTCCCTGCTTGACGAAGATCTTCTCGACCTCACCGGCAGTCCTTGCTATAATATTAGTTTCCATCTTCATAGCTTCTATAACAGCTACAGGCTGCTGATCCTCAACAGTATCGCCTTCCCTTACGAGGATCTTAACGATGTTGCCCGGGATATTAGCTCCGATCTCCAAGGCATTCTCCTCATCAGCATAACGTACCGATGATTCAGAAACAGCTGCTTCCATTTCATTATCTTTGATCCTGACGATCCTCTGATAACCATTGACCTCGAACACTACATCCCTGTAGCCTTCTTTGTCCACATCTCTTACTTCGTAGAGTTTGATTACCATAACCTGACCTTCTGCCAGCTTGACCTCGCAGGTCTCGCCTACAGCCAGGCCGTGGAAGAATATATCAGAACCCATAAGTCTGAAATTACCGTCCTTCTTAAGGCTCTTCTGATAATCCTCGAATACCTTCGGGTACATAGCGTAACTTATGACCTCACGCGGTGTTCCCTCCAGGTCGAAGTATTCATTCAGGCCCTTCTTGATGTAATCGAAATCTTCCGGTGGGAGCAATTCTCCCGGTCTGCATGTTATCGGCTTCTTATCCTTGAGAACCAGTTTCTGCAGTTCAGGATCGAATCCGCCTTCCGGCTGTCCCATCATACCTTCGAAGAAAGATACTATGGAATCAGGGAAGTCCATGGATTTGCCCTTCTCCAGAATATTTTCCGGAGTCAGATCGTTCTGTACCATGAATATAGCCATGTCTCCAACAGCCTTAGATGACGGAGTTACCTTGACGATATCACCAAGCATCTGATTAACTGCCTTATACATATCCTTGACTTCCTGGAATTTATGTCCCAGTCCGAAACTCTCTACCTGAGGTTTCAGGTTGGAGTACTGTCCGCCAGGCAATTCATACTTGTATATTTCAGCAGATGCCGTCTTCAGATCTGATTCGAAATTCTTATATACAGGTCTTACATCTCCCCAGTAATCAGAAATCACCTGGATGTCGTCAATGCTTATACCTGTATCTCTGCTACTGTGTTCAAGAGCAGCTACAACTGAGTTCAAAGCCGGCTGTGAAGTCAGACCTGACATACTGTTGAACGCTGCGTCAACTACATCGACTCCGGCCTGAGCTGCCATAAGTATAGTAGCTACGCCATTGCCGCTGGTGTCATGAGTATGCAGATGTACCGGTATGCTGATTTCATTCTTCAGGGCCGTTATAAGCTTTCTGGCAGCCATCGGCTTGAGAAGTCCCGCCATATCTTTGATACCAAGTATGTGTGTTCCTCTCTTCTCCAGTTCTTTAGCCATATTTACATAATAGTCAAGAGTGTATTTGTCCCTTGTCTCATCCAGAATATCACCTGTGTAGCACATGCATGCTTCGGCGATCTTTCCCTGGTTCAGAGTCTCATCTAAAGCGACTTCCATTCCCTGTACCCAGTTCAATGAATCGAATATACGGAAAATGTCGATGCCGCCTTCAGCTGACTGCTTGACGAACTCTCTGATGACATTGTCCGGATAGTTCTTATATCCAACTGCATTCGCTCCTCTTATGAGCATCTGGAATAAAACATTAGGAATCTTCTCACGAAGTGTATCCAGTCTCTCCCAAGGTGACTCCTTCAGGAATCTGTAGGATGTATCGAAAGTCGCGCCGCCCCACATTTCCAGAGAGAACAGGTCTTTTCCGTACAGAGCTACTGCCGGAGCGATTTTCTCCATGTCCACAGTTCTGACTCTCGTAGCCATAAGTGATTGCTGCGCGTCTCTCATGGTAGTATCTGTTATCAGAAGTTTCTTCTGATCGAGCACCCACTTGGACAAAGCCTCAGGTCCCTCTTTATCAAAGAGTTGCTTGGTTCCCTCCAGCTTGTTTATCTTTCTCTTAGGTACCTTCGGGAAGGCAGGCACGTTGAACTCAGGCTTTCTGCCCTTGGTTTCGTTTACTATCTTGTTTCCTATGTAATTCAGGACTTTCAGTTCTCTGTCAACTCTGGTGCCTACGTCAAGCAGGTCCGGGTTGGCAGCGATGAATCCTGTGTCGCACTTTCCGGCGATGAACAAAGGGTGATTCAGCACGTTCAAAAGGAAGCCTATGTTGGTCTTGACGCCCTTGATCTGTGTCTCCTTCAAGGCACGGATGGCTTTTCTTCTGGTGTCTTCAAAACTCATGGCCCATGCCGTTATCTTAACCAGCAGGCTATCGTAATACGGAGTAACCACAGAACCTGTGAAGCCGTTGCCTCCATCAAGTCTGATGCCGTATCCGGAAGCACTTCTGTAAAGTTCTATAGTACCAGTGTCTGGAGCAAATCCGTTTGCCGGATCCTCAGTTGTTATTCTGCACTGAATGGCAAATCCGCGCTGAGTAATATCCTTCTGGCTCTTAATGCCGATCTCATCTGAATCAAGAGTGTAACCGGATGCTATCTTTAACTGTGCCTGAACGATATCTATACCAGTTACCATCTCAGTTACAGTATGCTCTACCTGGATCCTCGGGTTCATCTCGATGAAATAATGATTTCCCTTTTTGTCCATAAGGAATTCCATGGTGCCGGCACTTCTGTAGTTGACGTGTTTGGCAAGTTTCAGAGCATCATTGCAGATGTCCTCCCTCTGCTTATCTGTCAGACACAGGGCTGGAGTGAACTCGATTACCTTCTGATGTCTTCTCTGTATAGAGCAGTCTCTCTCGTAAAGGTGAACGATATTTCCTTCCTTATCGCCGAGTACCTGGATCTCTATATGCTTAGGGTTCTCCAGATATTTCTCGATGAAGATATCGTCGATGCCGAAGGCCTTGGCAGCTTCGCTCTTGGCGCTTCTGTATTCATTTACGATGTCCCTTTTGTCCCTGACGATTCTCATGCCTCGACCGCCACCGCCGGCAGCAGCCTTTAACATTACCGGGTAACCGCATTCGTCAGCAAAGGCAATAGCCTCTTCCTCTGACTGGATCGCAGCGTCTACGCCAGGAATAGTAGGCACGCCTACCTCTTCAGCAACGAGTTTTGACTGGATCTTGTCACCCAGCATACTCATCATCTCAGATGTAGGTCCTATAAATTCAATGCCTGCTTCTTCGCAAGCCTTGGCAAACTCAACATTTTCCGACAGAAAACCATAGCCCGGATGAATGGCGTCTACGCCCTTGGCCTTAGCTACATCTATGATTTCATCGATGCCCAGATAAGCGGCTACAGGAGATTTTCCCTTGCCTATCTGATACGCTTCATCGGCTTTCGTCCTGAATAAAGATTTCTTGTCCTCTTCTGAGTAAACCGCTACAGTTCTTATTCCCAACTCGCTGCAGGCTCTGAAGATCCTTATAGCGATCTCACCTCTGTTAGCGACCAGGACTCTCTTGAACTTTTTAATTTTTCCCATTTTTGTTTCTCCAATTCTCTAAAAACTTAAAATTAAAATTTACTAAGCAAACTACTTTTTCCCATCTCTGTCCAATAGATTTACATCTATCTTCGGATACGGAATGCTGATTCCCTCTGCCTCAAATCTGCGTTTAACAGTTTCCTCTAAATATACTTTAACTTCGAAACGATTTTCGGTTGCGCACCAGACCTTCAGATCAAGTTTAAGGGCGCTATCGCCCAGATCGTCAAGGCCTATCCACGGCTCCGGTTCGTTCAGAAGTAAAGGTCCATCTCTGACGACAGCCCGCAGGATATCCTTCGCTTTTTCCACATCGGCGTCATATCCGATATGAAATGTGCAATCGACTCTCCTGATATCTCTCTTAGTAGAGTTGATCACTACCGATGTGGTAATTGTACCGTTCGGTATTATTATCTCGCGGTTGTCGTAGGTATGCATAGTAGTTGTCAACAGATCTATGTGGTCGACTACTCCCACTATGCCGTTCATTTCGATTTCATCACCCTGCACAAAGGGCTTGGTGAATAGTAGTATTATACCACCGGCTACATTTCCCAAACTGTCTTTCAATGCCAGGGCTATTGCCGCGCCTCCTGTTGCAAGTACTGCCACAAAAGGTGCCATCTTTATATGCAGCGTGGACATTATAGTCAGGATAAGAAGTATCCAAAGTGTTATCCTCACAACTCTGATCAGAATCACATAAACCGACGGATCCAGCGTTGATTTTTTCAACACCTTCCTGGTTATGTGGACGATTATCGTTATGAGCAGCCACCCGATCAGAAATATGATCAGAGCCAGCCCCAATGTCTCCAATGTGCTCTCTTTGATAAAAGGTATGTTCATCGATTACCTCCTACCTGCCGTATCTTCTACGCTCCAACTCATGGAGGAGCTTCTTCCTCAGCCTGATATCGTCAGGCGTGACTTCTACCAGCTCGTCTTCAGCTATGAATTCCAGAGCTTCCTCCAGGCTGAATACCCTTGGAGGCGACAGCTTGATAGTATCGTCTGAACCTGCGGCTCTCATATTGCTGACCTTCTTGGCTTTGCACGGATTTACTTCCATGTCTTCGCCTCTGGAGTTCATGCCTACGATCATTCCCTCGTAAACGTGGGTGCCCGGCTCTACGAACATCTGAACGCGCTCGCCTATATTGAACAAAGCGTATGGCGTGCAGGTGCCTTCTTCTATGGCTATGGCGACGCCGTTGCTTCTGCCCGGTATGTCGCCCTTGTATGGCTCAAAATCAAAGAAGCGTCGTTCCATATTTCCTTCGCCTCTGGTGTCATTGATGAATTCGGAGCGGTATCCCAGCAGGCCTCTGGTAGGAACATGATACTCAAGTCTTGAGTAACCGTTCTCTCCGGACATCTGCATCATAGTGCCCTTTCTCTGATTCAACTTGGATATTACCGAACCGGAATATTCATCCGGTACGGATATCACGACTTCCTCTATAGGCTCCATCTTCTTGCCATGTTCATCCTTATGGAAGATGACTTCCGGCTTGGATACAGCCAGTTCGTAGCCTTCTCTTCTCATGTTCTCTATAAGTATGGACAGATGCAGCTCGCCTCTGCCGGATACCTTGAAGCAATCCGTAGCATCGGTGTCTTCAACCAGAAGACCTACATTGACTTCCAGTTCCTTGTTCAATCTGTCTCTTATATGCCTCGAAGTTACATACTTTCCTACCTTCCCTGCGAAAGGAGATGAGTTTACCATGAAATTCATGGACAGAGTAGGCTCTTCTATGTGTATCATTTCCATAGGCTGCGGATCATCAGGATCGCAGATAGTCTCTCCTATGGATATATCAGGTATTCCGGATACTACTACGATGTCTCCGCATTCTGCCTGAGCTACAGGCATCCTCTTAAGTCCTCTGTATACGAATATCTGATTTATCTTGCATGTCTCTATGACTCCTGCTTCTCTGGCAACAGCCACTACCTGGTTCTCTTTGATAACGCCCTTGGTGACTCTTCCTATTCCAAGTCTTCCAATGTATTCGTCATAGGCCAGTGTCGATACCTGCATCTGTAGAGGTTCTTCTCTCAGATCCGGATAAGGATCACAATGCTCGACAATAGTATCGAAGAGTGGAGTGATATCCAGATCGTTCAGGCCTCCCGGCGTATGCTTGAGTTTCTTATTGCCTTCGCCAACGGAAAGTCCTTCGACTTCCTTAGGATCCCTTACTGCTATGCCCTGTCTTGCAATACCATAGAGTATAGGGAAGTCCAGCTGTTCATCGTTAGCGTTCAGATCCATGAATAACTCATAGACCTCATCTACAACTTCCTCGATCCTGGAATCCTTCTTGTCTATTTTATTGATCAGAAGGATCGGGTTAAGTCCCTGTTCCAAAGACTTGGAAAGGACGAACCTTGTCTGCGGCATAGGTCCCTCGCTGGAGTCTACCAGAAGGATGACTGTATCTACAGTCTTCATGATACGTTCTACTTCCGATGAAAAGTCCGCATGTCCCGGCGTATCGACTATATTTATCTTTACACCGTTATGCATTATAGAACAATTCTTGGAGTAGATCGTAATACCACGTTCCCTCTCTATGTCATCACTGTCCATTACACAGTCGACTACATCTTCGTTTTCCCTGAATACTCCGCTTTGATTTAAAAAAGCGTCTACCAGAGTAGACTTTCCCGCATCGACGTGGGCAATAACAGCTATATTGATTATCTTTTGTTTCTCTGCCATAAATTTTTTCCTCTTTATCGTGTTTAGTTAACAACTTATAATATCACAAATACTCATTATGTTCAATACCTTAAATCATCATTTTCCATGAGTATCCAGATAATTGCGCAAAAATATATCATCCTCAACTTCCAGATCACGCAACCCTGACAGGCCTTCCAGATGATGGCGGAATTCGTGGCGCAGGACTTCCCGCACCTTGACCGTCATCTGTTCCTCGTCGTAATAAGGAAACATACGGGCAAATGACCCGTAATAGAGGACGATGCCCCGTCCGCTGCTGGATGACCTGTGATACTCGCCGAGTATGTACAGATCATCTGCCAGCCGCTGTGGATGGGGTTTGGCGTAATCCTGCACGATCACGCCATTATTAAGTTCATTGAAAAATATCTCAGGAAGTTCGTCCATCATATCAGCCGTGATCTCACGAAACTTCTCTAATGTAATACTGCTTTCCATTACCAGGCGCCTCCGCCGCCGCCTCCGAAGCCTCCGCCGGAGAATCCGCCGCCACCGAAGCCTCCTCCGATGCCGCCGCCGAGACCGCCGCCTATATCACCTGCCGGCGCTATGCCGTTGGCAAATCCTGAGCTGAAATCTCTGCTGCAGGAGTTGATCATACTGCTATACCAGAGAGCTGTGAATACGAAGCTGCCCGAGTCATATGAACTGTACCAGCCCGGCTGAGCGATATTGATATTCTCGAATTTCTTAGCCCATCTGGTCTCCATGCCCATAACGTAAGCATACGGCATAACATTATAGAAGTACTCAGGATCTTCATCAGATAAAGCCTTCAGCTTGTCATACTCCGCATCTCTGATGAAATCTCTGAAGCCCAGAATCTTGCCCTGCCACTCGGCGCTCTTTTCCGTGCGTGCTTTCATGATCAGAACGAAGAAATACGTTATTGCCATAGATATGAATACTGCCACGCCAGGTATCCAGCTTGAAGCCATCATGCCCGTACCCATGGACGCAAGTACAGTGCCTGCTATGACAGGAATGAACCCGCCTATGAACAGAGCTGTGTTCTTGCCTCTGGTTCTGGCATCGTGTTTGTCAAAGGCGGACATTACAATGAGCATTCCTATGAGCAGCAATATGACTGTAGGTACTATCAAAAGCAGACCTGCAAATGAATACACCTGCAGAGCCGTCAGCGCCAGTCCTGCAATGGCAGGCAGAAGCATGAGTAACTGACCGATCACTCTGCATACGCTCGACGCAGTACTGAAAAGTTTCCTGGTCTTGGCGTCATATTGTCCTCTCAGCTGTTCCTTGGCAGCGCTCAGAGTCATCCCGAACTCAGCCGGCATATCTGAGAGGTCTACCTTCTCACCATCGAAAAACAGTCCTTCAAACATAGTCTTTGCAAAGGTCTTCTCCGACGGATCCATTTCTTTCAGTTTTGTGACCTGGAAGGAGCCTCTGTTGACCTCTCTGATCTCTATATACCCCTTCTCGGCGAAATACATGAGCATGGAAGACATATCCCTGTCGTCGACTTTTCCGTCTATTATATATCCTATCTCTGCCGGCGTCATGCCCTCCGGCGGATCGAATTCTACGGTCCTGATGATCTTCGGATCTCTGCCGAACAGGAACCACAGTAACAATGTAAGGAGAGGCACGCCAATGAGAAGGATCCACATTATGTATCCCATGAAATCCCTGTTGGCCGGATCTACCCAGTAGCCTTCCTTCAGATTCGAATTGACTGTGACACCATATTCCTCAGGCACATTTTTGCCCGTGATAGTCAGCTTGTTACCGCTGACCGACTTGGTAAAATACGGCGACAGGCTGCCCTTTGTTCCATAAGACCCGGCGTAAAACTTCGCCTGGCTCCAGTCCATGGTCTTCGGCATCGTAAGCGTAAGGCTTGCGTGATCTATAGCCGTGTCCCAGCCGTTGGGCAAAAGGTCCAAAGACAGGTAGTCTTCGGTGGAAGACTCGTCTCGGTAGCAAACCAGATCGTACGTTATCGTATAAGTGTGAACGCCCGTCAGGTATTCATCTTCCGATCCGATCCTGATGTATTTGTAACTGTAGCCGTAGCCCGCCTCGTAGCCCGTGGTGCTTTCATAGCCCGGCACTTCTATGTTCCGGATCGCGTAATACTTATCGGAAGTGGGAATGTACCTGGTTATGCCGTGATGCTCACCGGTGAAATCAACGGTGATTTTCTCTGTCATATGAATCACGTGGTTCTCTGTAACTACGGCGTTGACATTGAAATTACTGGTCGTGTAATCCGAAGCGGCCGAAACTGCCGACGTAGAGATCGCCATGGCCATGATTATGGCTATTAACAAAACAAAGGCCGCTGTTAACGGCCTGATAGTAGTCTTACGCATTGAAATCCACCTTTACGTTCTGGCGTTCTTCCTCGCTCTCCACCTCGAACATCTGCTTAGGTGAATAGTGGAACATGCCTGCAACTATATTGCTTGGAAACATCTGACACTTATTGTTGAACATTTTAACCACAGCATTGTAGTATTTCCTTGCGTTGGCAATGTCCTGCTCAACCTGCTGAAGCTGCTTCTGCAGATCCATGAAATTCTGATTGGCTTTCAGATCAGGATAGGCTTCTGCCACGGCAAATAGGCTCTTCAGAGCTCCTGTCAGCATGTTCTCTCCCTGGACCTTGCCCTCTATGCTGTCTGCGCCCTGAGCCATATTCCTCGCTTCGGTGACCTTGGCAAAGGTTTCTGACTCGTGTTTGGCGTATCCCTTGACGGTCTCAACCAGATTAGGTATCAGATCATACCTTTTCTTCATATAAACGTCCATAGTGGCGAAGCTTTCTTCAACGTTGTTGTTCGCCTTTACAAATCCGTTGTAAGCAACTATGAACCATATTACGATTATAGCGACTATTACTGCTATTACTATTCCTGCTATCATATGGATTACCTCCTGCCCCAATTGACCGGTCCCTGGCCGGTACTAACTAAAAACTCGTTGGCCCTGGAAAAGTATCTGCCTCCAAAGAAACCATTGTAGGCTGATAACGGGCTCGGATGGGCCCCCGTAAGTACCAGATGCTGCGGGTTCGTGATGAACTCCCGCTTAGCCTTGGCATTGGCTCCCCAGAGTATGAAAACTATTGGTTTCTCTCTGTCGTTGAGCTTTTCGATTATGTGATCCGTAAGGATCTCCCATCCTTTGCCTTTGTGGGAATTTGCCTGATGAGCCCTGACTGTAAGCACGGCGTTCATCAGAAGCACGCCTTCCTGCGCCCAGCCCATAAGATAGCCGTCGTCCTTAGGCGGCGGTTCTATACCGAGATCCTCCTGCAACTCCTTGAATATGTTCACAAGAGATGGCGGCTGCTGTACGCCCTTCATTACAGAAAAAGCCATGCCGTGAGCCTGTCCCGGCTCGTGGTATGGATCCTGTCCCAGTATGACTACCTTCACATCACTGTAAGGCACAGCCTTCAGCGCGTTGAAAATATCGTACATATCCGGGTAGACAGTCTTCGTCCTGTACTCGCCTATGAGAAACTGTCTCAGCTTCTGATAGTATTCCTTATCAAATTCTCCATTCAGGACTTCGTCCCAATCATTTCCAATGTTGACCATGGCAATATTATACTCTATCGCCGTGGCTAATTCAAGGGCAGAGGCCCATTAATCTGCGGAGCCAAGGCCTCGTAAGAATCACTTTTATCAGAGTTTTTTCCTGAGATTTATTGACTATAGCCACCCTTTGTTATAATCTAAAGACAAATATTGACGGATTACATGTAATCTTAAAAGGAGAGTTATGGATTTTAAAGATGAATATAAGCAAAAGCTGCGCACTCCCGAGGAAGCAGTAAAACTGATAAATGACGGTGATTGGGTGGACTACACCTCCGCCCTGGGTTTTCCGAAGCTTCTTGACACGGCACTGGCAGCCCGCAAAGACGAGCTCCACGATGTTAACATCCGCGGCAACCTGATCGTCGGCCCTGTCAAAGTAGCCGAGTGCGATTCAACCCATGAACACTTCACCTATAACACCTGGCATTGCTCAGCCTATGAGAGGAAACTTTGTGATCGCGGCGAAGCCTTCTTCATACCCATGGTCTTCCGCAACAACTCCGCCTACTACAAACACTTTTTGAAGTTGAATGTGGCTATGATGAGCGTGCCGCCTATGGACAAGCACGGGTTCTTCAACATGTCTGTCACGACCGGCGTGGCCGCGGAGATCCTCCGCGAGGCCGACATCGTGATCCTGGAGGTCAACGAGCACCTGCCTTGGATCTACGGCGGTTTCGATGAGACCATACATATTACTGATGTGGATGTGATCGTTGAAGGCGAGCACGCGCCATTTCCCCCTGTGCCAAAAGGGACGCCAACGGATGTTGACATAGCTATAGCAAAAAATATCTTCCCGTATTTTCGCAATGGTGACACGGTGCAGCTGGGCATCGGCAATATGCCAGACCTCCTTGGTGATCTGCTGGCTGACAGCGATATCAGAGATCTTGGCATGCATACGGAGCTCTGTTCTGATGCATATATGAATCTGGCTCTGCGGGGAAAGCTCACGAACAAATATAAGAATCTCATGCCGGGCAAAGGTGTGACTGGCATGGTCATCGGTTCTCCTGAGCTGTATGAGTGGATAGACCATAATCCTATGATCGCCGCCTGCCCTCTTTCCTATGTGAATGATCCGCGTATCATTGGCGAGATAGATAATATGATATCTATAAACAGTTGTATTTCCATAGATCTTTATGGTCAGGTAAATGCGGAGAGTGCCGGTATGCGCCAGATCAGCGGCACCGGCGGTCAGCTGGACTTCCTGGAGGGGGCTTCTTTCGCCCGCGGCGGCAAGTCGTTCATCTGCCTGTCTTCGACTTTTCATGACAAGGATGGCAATGTCCACTCCAATATTCTCCCTCGTTTCTGCGGTGAAATAATCACTACTCCCCGCAGTGAGGTGTATTATGTTGCTACGGAATATGGCGTTTTCAATATGGAGGGCATGTCCACATGGCAGCGTGCCGAGGGTCTGATCAATATCGCTGATCCGATTTTCCGTGAGGATCTGATTCGCGACGCGGAGAAGCAGAAGATATGGCGGCGTTCCAATAAGAGATAGCGCATTCTTCCGAAACCTTCGTTTGTCCTCGTCGCCGACAGCCATATAGTCTCACTCGTCAAGAACAGAATGTGCGGCAAACTCGTTGAAACCCACTAAAGGAGACTGGTATTAATCGATGCCAGTCTCCTTTCAAGTGTGCTCGCATTGTCATATCATACGAGTATGATATGTCTGCTGCTCGCACCCTTGGGTTTCAACTCAGACAGTGCCACACATTTGTCTGTTCTTGTCACTCGTTTGCGACTATGGCTGTACTTGTCACTGCGGAATCGTTCAAGCCTTTGGTAATGTGCCTGTCCATTGAGTGTAAATCCAAAATCAGGGATTCTTTCAACCAGGCCGCCAGCACTGACATGTAAGCGTTTCCGCAGGAGCAGGAGGAACCACCTGTGAAATGAAACGACAAGAATAGCAAACGCCACGCACTGTCTGAAGTTGAAGCAAAGGGTGAATGCGATGAGGAAACCATACTAGTATGATCTCCTCATCGCATTCACCCTTTAAAGCCTCGCAGAGGCTTCCACGCTTCAACGAGTTTGCGTGGTGTTCTATTCTTGGTTTCATAAACAGCTTGTGGTCTCCCTGCGCACGAGGACTAGCTAAGTGTCAGTGGTGGGCGGCCAGTTGCTGTTCGTAATCTTTCAGGTTCTTCTCCAGCAGTGCCGGCGTATCCAGTCCATATGGACAACGGCCATTGCACTGATCACAGTGGATACATTCTTTGACCTGCTGCATCTGCGCCTGGTAATCATCGTTCATATACAACTCTATAGGAGCACGGCGGATCAGAAGCGACATTCTGGCACAGTCCGGGATATTGATTCCCTGCGGGCAAGGCAGACAGTAGCCGCAGCCACGGCAGAAATCTCCCGCCAGCTGCTCACGCTCCTTCGCAACGAAAGCCTCCATCGCCCCATCATAAACCGGCGGATTTTTTGCGCAGGCCAGGAAATCATCCAGCTCAGACATTTTTTGTACGCCCCAGATAGGCAGCACGTAGTCATATTTATCGCAGAAAGCGTAGGCTACGTCAGCGCGCGTGATCAGACCGCCGCTGAGAGCCTTCATTGCAATGAATCCCATGTCGTGGTCGCGGCACTTCTCAGCCAGGGCCAGATCCTCAGGACTTGCCAGATAGGAAAACGGGAACTGCATAGTCTCGTAAAGGCCTGATTCGACAGCTTCATCAGCAATGGCCAGACGATGATTGGTGATTCCGATGTGCAGGATCTTGCCCTGCTTCTTTGCCTCAAGCATAGCCTCATACAGGCCGGAGCCGTCGCCGGGCTTCGGGCAGAAATCAGGGTTGTGGAACTGATACAGATCTATATAGTCCGTGTCCAGATCCGTCAGCGACTGATCAAGTTGTGCCCAGAATTCTTCCGTTGTGGTGCACATGGTTTTGGTGGCAATAGTCACGTCATGACGCTTGCCTTTCAGGGCCCGGCCGAGTTTCTGCTCGCTATCGGTGTAGAATCTGGCAGTATCGAAATATGTAATGCCGGCATCGTAGGCCTTCAGGATCAGCTTTTCTGCCTCATCAAAAGATATACGCTGGATCGGCAAAGCGCCGAATCCATTTTTATCCGATACTATTTCCGTTTTTCCAAGTCTTACTTCAGACATTTTTTCTCCTTAGTTTTTCAAACTCTGCAGCGGAGCAGGTATCCTGCCGCCGCGGTTGATCATCTTCGCCGGCGATTTGGTGCGTACCTTCATGACAGGGCCGCTGCCCAGAAGTCCGCCGAAGTCCAGTTCCTCGCCTTCTGCAAGGCCGATGGCCGGGATCACTCTGACAGCCGTCGTCTTGGAATTTACCATTCCGATTGCTGCTTCGTCAGCGATTATTGCCGATATTACTTCTGCCGTCGTATCTCCAGGGATAACGATCATATCGAGGCCGACAGAGCAAACGGCCGTCATAGCCTCTAGTTTTTCTATTGAAAGGGTGCCCGCTCTTGCCGCGTCTATCATGCCTGCATCCTCAGTTACCGGAATGAATGCGCCCGACAGACCGCCGACGCTGGATGACGCCATAAGGCCACCCTTCTTGACTGCATCGTTAAGCATTGCCAGAGCCGCCGTAGTTCCGTGAGCTCCGCACTGTTCAAGTCCGATTTCTTCCAGTATATGAGCTACCGAATCTCCAACTGCCGGAGTCGGCGCCAGAGACAGATCTATGATACCGAACTTGACGCCCAGCATTTCAGCCGCCTCAGTTCCTGCAAGCTGCCCTACGCGAGTGATTTTGAACGCAGTCTTTTTGATGACTTCTGCGATTTCATTCATGGTAGCATCTTCAGGCATCTTCGACAAAACCGAGCGTACAACTCCCGGCCCGGAAACGCCTACGCTGAGAACGCAGTCTGCCTCGCTGACGCCGTGAAAAGCGCCGGCCATGAACGGATTGTCTTCCACCGCGTTACAAAATACAACCAGCTTCGCGTCGCCGATGCACTGCCTGTCTTTTGTTAATTCCGCTGTCTCGCGAACTTTCTGGCCCATGATCTTCACTGCATCCATGTTGATGCCGGCCTTAGTCGAGCCGACGTTGACCGATGAACAAACCAATTCAGTTTCCGACAGAGCGCGAGGTATAGACTCGATGAGCTCCATATCGCCTGCGCTGAAGCCCTTCTGGACCAGTGTCGAATAACCGCCGATGAAATTGATGCCGATGTCGTGGGCGACCTTGTCCAAGGTCTTGGCGTACTTCACCGGATCTCCGCCGCTGACGCCGCAAAGCAGGGCAATAGGCGTAACAGAGACTCTTTTGTTGACGATAGGAATGCCATATTTCTTCTCGATAAATTCGCCGGTCTTGACCAGATCCTTAGCGTGAGAATAAATTTTATCATAAACTTTCTGGCATGACTTGTCGATATCTGTATCAGCACAATCGATCAGAGATATTCCCATCGTTATTGTACGTATGTCCAGATTTTCGTCCTGGATCATAGTGATAGTTTCCATAATGTCGCTGGTATTAAGCATAATCTGAAACCCCCTTAGATCCTGTGCATCGCGTCGAAAATATTTTCATGCATTACGTGCACCACCATGTCAGGCACCCTGCCGCCGATGATTTCTCTGAGTTCTTCGATGGTCTTATCCGATTTGGTGATGTCCAGAATCATGATCAGGCAAAAATACCCGTCCAGGATGGACTGTGTCATTTCCAGCACGTTGGCGTTGGCATCTGCCACTGCCGCAGATACTTTGGACAAAATTCCAACCATGTCCTTGCCGATAACTGTAACTACTGCTTTCTGCGTTTCGTTCATTGTGTTAGTCTCCATTCTTTATTATTACGGCGTACTCGCCGTCTTTCAATCCGTTATCCACTCTATATAATATGTCATACTGCCGGTAGTTTTCAAGGAAATATTCCTTGTTTCGTCCGGAATTTCCTATCATGTTGGAAAAGTTGCGCGAATTACTAAAAAAGTCGACTTTTTCTCTTTCCTCCTGCACAAAAGGTGACCTGGCAGTTCCGGCCCGTCCGGTAAGTTCCGCCCTCCGGGCAACGCCGGCTTCCGCCTGCAGCTGACTCTCAAGTTTTTCCCTGGCGATGGCACCTTCGACCAGCTGACGAAATGCCGGATGAAATGTGCCTCCGTCTATGTCCCCGTTTTCATTGATAATGTCGCTGCTCTTGAGGCCTACGCGGATTATGTTGATGCCTGCCTTCTGCAGGATCTTGTACATTTCTTTAGTGCGTTCCACAGCCTCATCCTGAGACAATGGTTTGTATTCGCCACGTTTGTATTGTTCGAATAATTCCGTATCTTCTATGACTATTGTCGGATAAAGTCGGGCCAGCTCCGGTCCGATTTTCACTGTCTCTTTTGCCGAATAAATACATGTTTCCATGGAATCCCCCGGCAGGCCTATCATCAGTTGTATGCCCAGCTCAAATCCGTAATCCTGGATCATTTTAGAACTTTTATATACGATAGCAGAATCATGTCCGCGGCCGGAAAGTTTCAGCACCCTGTCATCAAATGACTGGACGCCCAGCTCGATAGTGTCGACGCCGTAGGCGCGAAGATTGTCAAGTATCTCTTTGTTTATGGCGTCGGGCCGGGTAGACAGATGTATCTTGTTCACCTTGCCGGCATCCTTGTATCTCTTGGCTATCTTCAGGTATGCTGTCTGATCTTCCATTGGGATCGCCGTGAAACTGCCGCCGTAAAAAGCTATTTCCACTGTCTTCACATGGCTTAATGTCGTAAGCCATGTCTCGATCGTCTCGACCACATCATCTGCCGTTACCGGCGCAATGTGGGCTGTTATCTTCTTCTGATTGCAGAAAATGCAGTTATGCGGACAACCTTTATGTGGAATGAATATGGGTATTATTGCGTGTGTTTTCATATTATACTTCCTATGTCTGTAAGTGGGTAATCGCTGAACCAACGGCATGTAAGACCTCGGCTCTTGATGAATTCGATTATGTTTTCATGGTCAGGGTGAGCTGTCAGATCGCCGTTGAATATGATCTCGCCGCCGCATCGGCCGCTTGCTCCGCCGATGAAGCCTGTGTCGTATCCTCTGAGTTTCACATGGCCCGGCGATACCAGAAGCACCGACATTCCCGCCGCCTGACAAGGTGCGGCGATAGCTTTATCGTATGTGATTATGGATTCTTCATCAACTATTACAGTGCTGCATTTGCAGTAGCCCTGGCGCACGTCGATGAGCTCCATGTCGGCCGCCTTTGCTGCGGCAAGCAACCTGGGCGAAGTGATGTCTGTTTTGTGTATGAAATATCTGCCTGTGCAGGCAGCGTTGAAAGCCGCTTCTTCCGGATAGCCGGGCGCAAGTTCAGTCGGCTCCGCCGCAAGGACTTCCGCTTCATCCCGGCAGCCAAGACGACAATAAAAAACGTCGGCATGGTCCGATATGCCGCTGCTTACTATATCCTGTGAATCCACAAATCTGAAATCGTAGTCCTTCAGGTATTCAATTAACTGCGGGCTGGCGTTGCCCGATAGATACTTTTTCAACATGTTGCTATTATACAACATGTCAGGCACCATGACAATTGCAGTTCGGCGAATTATTCGTTCAAAGAAAAAAGGCACGCCGCGGCGTGCCTTTATAAGATTCAACTATTTAACAACTACTTTCGAGAAAGCGCTGATATGTGAACCATTTACTGCTATTACCTTGTAGTAGTAATGCTGGCCCTTCTTCAGACCTTTGTTTGTCAATGAAAGTTTAGTCGTTGTCTTGACGCACTTGTAAGTGCCGGTCTTCTTAGTAGCTCTGTAAACTTTGTACTTGGAAGCCCCTGTGATCTTCTTCCATGAAATCCTGACGCTGGACTTAGTCTTAGCGGAAGCCTTGGCAGACGGTGTGCTCAGACCAACTTTGACTTTAGCCATAGGAGCCATGATGCTTGCTGTAGTCTTTCCTGCCCAGCCTGTATAAGTTACAGTGCCTTTAGCTGAAATGTAATATGTACCAGGTTTGCTGAATTTGACGCTTGCGATTCCCTTGGTATTCGTCTTATAGCTTGTTGCCTTCAAAGAGCCTGTAGTAGCATTTACAGTCTGAATAACACTCTTGTTTGGCGTAACCGCTGTCTGAACATAAGTCATAGGATCTGAACCTGCTGCAGTTATCTTAACGCTGAATGCCTTGCCTGCTTTAGCAGAATAAGTTTCCTTATTGAAGTAACTCATAAGAGCCGAATAGCCCGAATCCGAATCAGCATATGAGCAGACTTTAATGTTCTGTCCGTTCTCTACTGTTGTTGATGACACGCCCGTAGCTGGCATCTTATTATTGATAGTATAGATTCCGACCACCTTATGACCGAACTGCTTAGTCATGGATGTACCATAAGTGCTGTCGATGATACCCATAAAAACTTCCGGATCTGTCTTGAATGCTTCTTCTCCATATTTGGCAATATGTGCTGCTACCAGCACATCCAGCATTGAAACCTGCCCTGAAACTTCGTTCTTGGCAATTGCAGGGAAATATGTCTCTGCAAGATTGCTTGTTGCTGTAATAGTCTTGTTGATCATATCGAATCCTGTCGGAGTCGAAGCTGTGAAAGTCACCTTGACTGTAGCCGTAGTAGTTGCGTCTGTCGTTGTAGTCGTGTCATCAGCGAAAGCCATAGTCGGCATGAATGCCATAACCAGGGTCAGCGCCATAGTCACGATCAATACTTTAGAAAACTTTTTCATTGATTGATATCCTCCTCATAATAATTATTTAACTTTTTTATAGCTTATATTTGACCAGCCTCCGAAGACTTTCTTGCCGCTTACCGTTCTGTAAGCTTTGACTTTATAATAGTAAGTCCTGCCCTTCTTCAGCTTGGTGTTAACGAATCTGGTGCCGGTCATTGTCTTGACCTTTTTATATGACCCGCTCTTGGATGTGGCCCTGTAAACGCAGTAGCCGCCCGCTCCCGTTACCTTGCCCCATCTGACCGTTATCTTCCCGGATCCTGCCGTCGTTGATACTTTGGCGGACGCCGGTACCGGCCGGACTTTGGAAGCTGTAGCCGCCGCGGTCGTGCTGCCGTCCAGCAGCGTGGCCGTGACTTTATAGTAGTAGGCCTTGTTTGTAGTCAGGCCTTTTTCGTTGTAAAATGTCGTATTGTATCCGAAGTCGTAATTGACCTTGCTCACGTCTATGGTACTGACTTTAACAAAAGTCTTGCCGTCGGTGCTTCTGTAGACTGTGTAGGCAGTGGCGTTGGCTTTATTATTCCAAAGGACTTTCACTGATTGATATCCCGTGGATGTTGCCTTGGCTGACACTGCCGACGAGTCCGAGACGCCGTTGACAGCCATTATATAGCCAGAGTCGTTTTTGTAATAGAGTGTGCCGTCGTCGCCAGCCGTAACAGGCGATATGCAGTACTGTCTGTGCTGAGGAACAAAAGTCATGCCCTCAGTCAGTTTGCTGCCATTTGCATCGGCCTGTACGCAGTAGATGCCGCCTACGCCGTTATTGCCCGTGCTGTAGATGCTGACCTTGCCGGCCGTACCGGTGGATACGAGGATGTCGCCTTTGATCTCACCGCCGTTGGTCGTCGTCGTCCATTTCTGATTCAGATCAGTATCGAAAGCGGAAAGTTTGCCCTTATTGCCTCCAACGTATATCCTGTCACCGCTGATGACCGGGCTGCATGATGACGAGCCGAAGTCGTAGTCAGTTACTTTCTCAGGCGTTCCGTCACTGGCCAGAGACACCTTATATAATTTCCCCTCTGTGGCAGAACTGCTCATAACTGTAGCGCTGGTCGTCGTGAAATATGCGTAATTACCACTTACAGCAGGCACACATCTGACATTATATTTCAATGTCAGAGATTTGATGCTGCTGGTGTTCTTGGCATCCGCCGCAACAGAATACAATGTCTTATTATCGCTGCCGAAGATTATTCTGTCGCCGAGCTTAGCTGCGCCGGCCCAGTAGTAACCCTCAGAGTCAAATTTCTTCCATATGGTTTTCCCTGTGGATCCATCGATGCAGAAAAATGTTCCGCCGTCATTGTCATCTCCCCAGGTTCCGCTGTAAACTCTGCCGTCTATGTATTCGACCGGGCACACGTTCTGACCGTCGAAGGTCTCCGTACTCTTCCATACAATAGACAGATCAGAAGCCTTCAGTTTAACTATCTGGCATTTGACAGTGGACACATAGATATAGCCATTGCCGTCGCTTATGACAGGCATCATGGCATAGCCGACTGTTCCGCCTATGGATTTGCTGACTGCCTCCTGCTTGCCCGTATCCTTGTTCATTTTGTAAACCTTATCACCGGCACCCACATATATGGATCCGCCAATAAGCGCAGGTGGCGTAGGCGCGCTTGACCAGCCTGTTCCAAGGCTCTTCTGCCATTTGATGCCCGTTGTACCGATAGCATCAGGAGTAGCCGCCGCCGTAGTCCCCGCAAAGACTCCCGCAGGCACCAGCATGGTCACAGCAACTATGGCCGCAAGCATTACTATGCGCAATTTGTTTCTCATACTTTCCTCCCAAGATAAAACAATGGACTGTGACAAATGTCACAGCCCGTATTTACTGTCTTATAAATCCTGTACCGAATTACCCGTTCGCAAAAGGACACTTTCATGCAGGTCTCCTGGCTCATGGATCATTGCTTCATCCCTCCTTCCCAACGAATGTCAGTGGATGGCCCCAAGGCCCGGAATGAAACTACCAACTACAGTGGCGGTACCGCGCAGGATTCTGACCTGCTTCCCTCTCAGCCCCGCATCCTGAGATACGGAGAACACGAAATCAATATTTAACTCAGTTAATCATAATCTATTTCACAGTTAAAGTCAATGGTCATCAAACCATATTTCCCGGCACTACCCAGGCATCGAAGTCCTCCGCCGTTACCAGCTCAAGTTTCACGGCGGCCTGCTTCAGAGTGATATTCTCCTTGTGAGCCAGTTTGGCTATCTTAGCAGAATTCTCATAGCCGATATGCGGATTCAGAGCCGTAACCAGCATGAGAGATTTCTCCATGTTTTTTTCGATTTTCTCACGGTTCGGTTCTATGCCCGATGCGCAGTTTTTCCTGAAGGAGTCCATGGCGTCGGCCAGTAAATTCGCTGATTCAAGAAAATCATATATCATAACAGGCATGAACACGTTCAGCTGGAAATTCCCCTGAGACGCAGCGATGCCAACTGTCACGTCGTTACCCATGACCTGGACGCAGACCATAGTCAGAGCCTCGCACTGGGTAGGATTCACTTTGCCCGGCATGATAGAACTGCCCGGCTCGTTTTCCGGTATGGCGATTTCGCCAATGCCGCACCGCGGTCCCGAAGCCAGCCATCTGACATCGTTGGCGATCTTCAAAAGATCTGCCGCCAGAGCTTTCATGGCGCCGTGAACGTAGACGAGGCCGTCTTTGCTGGTGAGGCTGTGGAATTTATTCTCCGCTGTAACAAAAGGTTTGCCGGTGATCTTGCTTATCTCGGCGGCGGACTCTCTGCCGAAGTCTTTGTGGGCGTTGAGGCCGGTGCCTACGGCCGTACCGCCAAGGGCCAGCTCGTGTAGGCTGCTGATAGATTTCTCTATCATTTCATAGTCGTGATCAAGCATGGATCTCCAACCGCTTATTTCCTGTCCGAGAGTCAGAGGCGTAGCATCCTGTAAATGAGTGCGGCCGGTCTTGACGATATCCATATAGGAATCCTCCAGACCTTTGAAAGTGTCTCGCAGCTGATTAATGGCAGGCAGAAGTCTGTCCTCTACTGCAACGACTGCCGCAATATGCATGGCTGTCGGAAAAGTATCGTTGGAGCTCTGTGATTTATTGACGTGGTCGTTGGAATGGAGCAGTTTCCTGCCGGCTATCTCGTTGCCTCTGTTGGCAACGACCTCGTTCATATTCATATTTGACTGAGTGCCGCTTCCCGTCTGATAAATTACCAGCGGAAAATTTCCGTCAAGTTTGCCGGAAATCACCTCGTCGCAGACACTGCTTATGAGCTCAGCCCTTTCAGCGTCTATGGTCCCGAGTTTTTCATTGGCCAGTGCCGCAGCCTTTTTCAATACGCCAAAGGCACGGATTATCTCACCCGGCATCCTGTGATCCCCGATCTTGAAATTCTCGAAACTTCTCTCCGTCTGGGCTCCCCAGTATTTATCTGCAGGTACCTTTACCTCTCCCATAGTATCATGTTCTATTCTGTAATCAGCCATGACTCCTCTTTTCTGTAAACTTTTACTATTTCTTTTTAGCGGCTTCCATTACGGCTTCAGCTACGCTCTTAACTACCAGCGGATTGAATCCGTCAGGCAGAACATAGTCAGGTCTCAACTCGTCATCAGGGATTACTCCCGCTATGGCACGAGCCGCAGCCTCTTTCATTTCCTCAGTTATTCTCGGGGCTCTGCAGTCCAGGGCTCCTCTGAATATTCCAGGGAATGCGATTACATTGTTCACCTGATTAGGGAAATCCGAACGTCCGGTTCCTACAACTGCCGCTCCTGCTTCCTTTGCCAGATCAGGCATGATCTCTGGAACAGGATTTGACATGACGAACACTATCGGATCCTTGGCCATGCCGCGGATCATGTCCTGGGTGACGATGCCCGGCTTGGACACGCCGATGAGAACATCAGCCCCCTTCATAGCGTCAGCCAGAGTCCCTACAAGCTTATTTTTGTTAGTGATCTTGGCCATCTTCTGCTGCTCCGGATTGTTGTACGGAGCGCCGTCGTATATGGTGCCGTGGCTGCCGACCAGAATGATCTCTCCGAAGCCCAGCCTCATGAACATCTTAGCGATGGATATGCCGGCCGAACCTGCGCCGCTGATAGCTATCTTCAGTTCACCGGCCTTCTTGCCCGTTACCTTCAGAGCGTTGATAATAGCTGCGCTGGTGATGATTGCCGTGCCGTGCTGGTCATCGTGGAAGACAGGTATGTCGCACATTTCTATGAGTCTCTGCTCGATTTCGAAGCACCTCGGAGCGCTGATGTCCTCCAGGTTGATGCCGCCGAAGCTCTTGGAAATGTTATATACCGTCTGAATTATGACCTCAGGATCCTTGCTGTTGATACAGATAGGAATGGCGTCGATACCTGCGAATACCTTAAACAGAGCACATTTGCCCTCCATTACAGGCATGCCTGCCGAAGGTCCGATGTCGCCCAGGCCCAGGACCGCCGTTCCGTCAGTGATTACAGCTACAGTGTTGCCTTTGCCCGTGTAAGTGTAAGCAAGTTCTTCGTTCTTTTCGATCTCGAGACAGGGTGCCGCTACGCCGGGAGTGTAGGCGATGGCCATTTCCTCCTTGTTGGTAATAGGTGCCTTGCTCTCGATGGAAAGTTTGCCCTTCCATTCTGCGTGCAATTTGATCGCTAGTTCATTTTTGTCCATGTTGATTATTCCTTTCTGATTCCCTTAAGCCACTCTGTGCCTACTCGGATCTGCCGTCTTACCTCTGACGGAGCTGTGCCGCCGAAGGACTTTCTCGCGTCGACGCAGGCCTTGATGCTGATATCTCCCAGCATTTCCTTTGTCACACGATTATCTATAGATGTAAGGTCTGAATCTGTCAGACCGTCAAAATCGCACCCTTTGTTTTCGCAGGCTTTGACCATCTGTCCAACGATGGAATGTGCCTCACGGAATGGTATGCCCTGCTTGGCGAAATGCTCCGCAATGTCTGTGGCGTTGAGGAATCCCTTGCCCAGCTGTTTTTCTATCATATCCATGCGGAATTCTGTCTTTTCAAGCATCCTGGCGAAAATCTGCACGCAGGCCTTCCATGTGTCGATGGCGTCGAAAAGGCCTTCCTTGTCTTCCTGGAAATCCTTGTTGTATGCCAGTGGCGTGCCTTTCATAACGGTCAGGAGCTGCATCAGGTCGCCGTAGACTCTGCCGGTTTTTCCTCTCAGGAGCTCGGCCATGTCCGGGTTTTTCTTCTGGGGCATTATGCTGCTGCCTGTACAAAAACTATCGTCTATGGCTATGAATGAGAATTCCGAGGTGTTCCACCATGCGAACTCTTCTGCCCATCTGGACATGTGCATCATGGAAATCGATGCGTCGCTGAGGAATTCCAGGGCGTAGTCTCTGTCGCTTACGCTGTCCATGGCGTTCTCTGTAGGCCCGTCAAAATCAAGCAATTCGGCCGTTCTCTGTCTGTTGATAGGCATAGTCGTGCCGGCCAGTGCGCAGGCGCCAAGGGGTGAAAGATTCATTCTCTCCAATGTGTCCTGCAGGCGCTGTATGTCCCTCTTGAACATCTGAAAATATGCCATGAATACAAAACCAAGTGTAATAGGCTGTGCATGTTGGATGTGTGTGTATCCAACGGTTATAGAGTCCGCATACTTTTCTGCCTTGGCCAGGATGACCTCTTCAAAATAGCTTAGTTCTCCGATTATTTCTTTGATTTCCCTGCGCAGGTAGATTCTCCCGTCTACCTGGCACTGATCGTTGCGGCTCCTGGATGTGTGGAGCTTCTTGCCTACTTCGCCGACTTCTTTGATCAGTCTGCTCTCGATGCCCATATGGATATCTTCATCATCTACGTTGAAGACGATCTCTCCGCTGGCTATCTCTTTCCTGATCTTCTCAAGACCTCTGATTATTTCATCGGCTTCCGCCTTCGTTACGATGCCCTGCTCTCCCAGCATGGTCACGTGAGCGATGCTGCCGTCTATATCTTCATTATACATACGCTGGTCAAATCCGATAGACGCATTGAACTCCTTGACTATCTGGTCCATGTCCTTCTCGAATCTGCCGCCCCAAAGTGATGCCATTATATTACCTCCTGTAATCAATGGTAACATTATACATTAGCGTCTATCATAATGCAAATACAGAATCAGCAGATAATCAGGGTTGTAATGGCGCCACTACGGCTATATAATTTAACTATCATATCTATCTACACAAATGGAGGTAACAACATATGACTTTAGGAAAAGAAAAAATCAGTTTCATCAATGTACCGACTCCCATCGAGAAGCTGAACACAGTTTCCGGTGAGCTGGGCATCAATCTTTATATGAAGCGTGACGACCTGACCAACTACGGAACAGGCGGAAACAAACTGCGTAAGCTGGAGTACTTTATTAAGGACGCCCGGGATAAGGGCGCTACCATGCTCCTGACAGTAGGCGGAGCTCAGACTAACCACGGCAGGCTCACAGCTGCCGTTGCAGCCAAATTCGGCATGAAGGCCGCAATTGTCGCAGTGGACGAATATCCCGGAGAGATCTCAGCCAACCTTTTGTTGGATGGCATCATGGGCTGCCCCGTTTACCTTGTCAGAAACGACGAGACACGGTCTGAAGGCCAGCTTCTCAAGAAAGCAGTTGCAAAAGTAACAGACGAATGGACAGCAAAGGGCGAGAAGGTCTACTTCATTCCTTTGGGCGGTTCAAACGAACTGGGCGCTCTAGGCTATTACGATTGCGCTCTGGAAATGGCAGATCAGGTAAAGGAAATGAAACTGGACAATGTCCACATTATCACCACCGTAGGCAGTATGGGCACATACATTGGCCTTGCCGCAGCCATTGCCAACGAACCTCTCGATATGAAAGTCACAGGTATCGGCATCAGCCCTAAGGATGACATCCACCAATTCGCCGCAGATTATTATGACAGACTAAAAAAAGCCTACGGTCTCAAGGTCGACTTGAAAGCGCAGGACTTCGATCTTAATTCTGATTTCGATTACGGCGGCTACAATAATCCAGTAGATGATGTTCGCCAGGCCATATATTATATGGGCCGCAAAGAAGGCATCATCCTGGATCCGTGCTACACAGGCAAAACCTTCAATGCTATCATGAAACTTGCCAAAGACGGTAAATTAAACAAGAATGAGAACTACATCATGATCCACACAGGCGGCGTTCCTGGGATTTACACCAAACACCACCGCAGTCTTATGGAAGAAGAACTCATGAGCTATATGCACATAATCTAGCAAGGCGTGCAGCAGCACAGAGGCATCATAGAACATGCCAGCATGTCAGCCGCTGACTGCCCCTTCTGATCGTAACCCTGAGCGTTGGAGCTGTTCCTGAAGATACTTCCCGAATTGTTCATCTGCTGATAGATGGACTGATATTCCGGGTTGGTCGGGTCCATATCCAGCGCTTGTTTTACGTTTGCTATGCCATCGGCAATGAATCCTTTCTTAAAGGAAAGAACGCCGCTGAGGAAAAACCACTCCGCATCGTGATCAGCCTCGTTTATGAGAGTCTGCTCCGCTGTATAGAAATCATTTCTGTCTAAAGCCGCCCTGACGGCGTTGTAAGTCTTGGCCTTTGCTCCGTAGTCACGCTGGCTGGCGTAACCTCCGCCGGCACTGCCGTAAGCCGGGCCTGAGTAATTAGCCGCGCTTCCCTTTGTCAGCATATCGTAGGCCTCATTGACCTCCTGCAGCTTTTCCTCCGCCAGATCCGCCAGAGGATTCCCCTGATATTTGTCAGGATGATATTTCTTCACCAGCTCCCTGTAAGCGGACTTGATCTCCGCCTCAGAGGCGCCGTGTTTAACTCCTAATATTTCATATGGATCGTTTACCATTTTCCTTCGTTCCTTTCCCGCTGAGTACCTCGTCGGTCTTGCGCCGAAGCCCCAGATATATCACGTTATCTATTATTCCTTTATTCTTCTTTATATCAAGCAGATCGTATGCTTTGGTCAGTTCACCGAGATAGTAATACAGAACTGCCTCTACGCCTGACGCCACCATTTCCCGAGGCCTTGAGTCATCCTCGTGATTCAGCGGATTGTATCTGTGCTTAGCCGCGTCCTCCACGTAATCGTCCATGGCGTCCGTTACATATATCCACCGTCCCAGATAGTCGCCGAAATCCTCCAGCACGCGCTTCTGCCCCGCCGCAGGTGCATAATCTCCAAACACCCGGGCCATGACCTGACCAAAATAATCAGCCTTCGTCTCAATCTTACGGTCTGCCTCGGTCTCACGCCTGTAAAGTTCCTCCAGGGAATGCCTGACTGCCGACCCGGTCTCACCGTGTGCGGCCGCGGCCTGATTATATGCTTTGCGCAAAAATTTTCCTGTGAAGCTGCTTTTGCTTTTGTCGCCGTCTCGCACGTCGTCGAGGAAGTTTTCATACCCCAGGATCATCATCATGTCGGCCGCATAAACCAGGGCCGGCTCCTCGTAGAGGACCGGACGTTTCTTAATGTGATGCATGGCGCAGTGCTCCAGGCGGATATCATCGTCGCTTTCGGAAAGTGATGCCAGAAACAAAGCCATAAACGCCATGTCATAACTGAGACCTTTGCGCAGGACCTGGCCGTAATTCCTGCCAATGGTCTTACACAGGCCGCAGTAATACCCGTTATACGTGCCCAGCTCTCTGACCTTCAGTTCCGATCTCTCTGTAACTATGTACCCCAGCATGTTCTCTCCTAACTTTTCAATATACTGATACTATAATAAATAGTTGCAATTTGCAAGACTTGTATGTGAATTAACTGTGAAGAAGGTTGACTTATCAGCGGATAATTGTTATCATAGTGGTGAATTCTTAAGAAATCTTAAGAATCTTATGACAATTATAACAGCACAGAACGTTAAAATATGTAACAATAGTAGCATTGACATTCGAGGGGGTAATATTTTGAAATTCAAGAAGATCTTAGTACCGTTGCTGGTCAGCTTAGCTGTCATCGGAGGTACTATAGGCATAGTCTATGGGGCGACGAGTACTGTAGACGGAACCAAATACACGCATCCAAGCTGGTACACTTCCAGCAGTTACAAGTTATTTCACGGAATAGATGTATCTTTTTTCCAGCACAACAACAATTGGAACAAAATCAAGCGTGATGGGGTTGATTTTGCCTTTATAAGATGTGGCTTCACATCGTTAGGATCCACAACTATAAATGCTGACAGTTACTGTGCAAAAAATATTGTAAATGCTCAGGCAGCCGGCGTCAATGTTGGCCTGTATTATTATTCGCAAGCCAAGACCACAAAGCAAGCAATCAGAGAAGCTAAATATGCTGTTTCTATAGCCAATAAATACGGCGGTATAACCATGCCTATAGTCATGGATTATGAGAAGAAGATGGGAACCAAGTCAACTATGACCAAATGTGCTAAGGCTTTCTGTAATTATGTGAAAAAGGCCGGATACACGCCGATGCTATATTCATATTATTCACTGTCTAATTCGAAATTTGATTTCAACAGCCTGTCGTCATATAAATTCTGGCTGGCCCACTATAATAGCAGTTCAGATTTCTCGCACCCCTACGAGTACTGGCAATACACAAGTTCAGGTTCTGTCAGCGGCGCAGGTAGCAAACGTGTGGACAGGGATTTCTGGTATTACAAACTGAATTCCGGCGTGACCAAAGCTGGCACTACTTCAATAGGAGATTGCTCAGTATCCCTGAGTTATTCTAAGAAACAAGCTACAGGCAAAAAGCTAGAGCCAACCGTTACAGTAAAGAATGGTGACACTATTCTTACCAAAGGTACAGACTATGTAACTATGTATTTCCATAATGTCAAGGGTGGCACAGCCTATGTTATAGTCAGGGGAATTGGTAATTATTCCAACGAAGTGTTAGAGTCATTCAAGATTACCACTCTTGCCTTCAACAGCACTACCGCTACAGCCTCTAATGTTAGCAACTTGTCTTACACTGGAAAAGCGTTAACTCCTACTACAACTGTTAAATACAATGGCACTACTTTAAAGAATGGTACTAACTATTCCCTGAGCTATTCGAATAACAAGAATGTAGGTACAGCAACTATTAAAATTACCGGCAAACTCCCTTATGTTGGCTCTATTACCAAGACATTTAGAATAGTCAAGTCCAAGCCGACTATCAAGACACTGCGTTCAACTTATAGAATCGGCAGAGACCATTACGGCATCAAGATAGGCGCAACTACAAACGGTGGTAAACTCACCTATTATTCATCTGATGAGGATCTTGTAACAGTAAACAGCAGCGGAATTCTCACTACCAATAATAAGTCCGGCACGGCCACTATCACCATCAAAGGCGCGGCTTCATCCAACAGGACAGCCGGCAGCAAGCAGGTCACTGTCAAGGTATATGCCAGACCGCCAGTTGTAGAAGTTACTAAAATCAAAAAACCTGCCAAGAACTATTTCAGGATCTACTGGAACAAGACAAGCAGAACATCAGGATATCTGATAAAGTATTCCAACAGCAGTACTTTCAAGACATCCAAGTACTACAACGTGACCAATAACAAGACTACAGCCAAAACATTGAAGGATGGCCTGAAGGGACATTATGTCTATGTTAAGATCAAGGCTTACAGAACTCTTGACGGTGCCAATTACTATTGCAGCAGTTACAGCAAGACACTGAAAATCAAAGTGAGATAACAGCAGAAATGCTGACTTCTTAAACATAAAAACAGCTCGGTGGACATCCCATCCATCCGAGTTGTTTTTCTATTTCTTTAATTTCTCGTCTAAGTCTTTAAAGATCCCACCGAATATATCATCGGGATCTGATGTACTATCCGGTTTCTTACCCGGGTTCTTCTTCGCCTCTTCCTCTGCTGCTATTTTTCTTATGTCTATAGGTGCCTTGAACCTGAAATCAGCATCAGTCCAAGGCCTTCCGACGCCACCGTCGTCATCTTCGTCTTCGTTTTCTTCATCACTACTTCCGAAGGTATCCATAAACTGCGCCGTATCGTTGATACGCTCACCGTCATCCAGATTACCATCATTGTTGAAATCGAAACCAAAACCGAAAAATCCAGGATCCTTTTCATCCATAATATATCGCTCCTCTCTCTGTCAATATGTTGCCCTTCCTTCACACAATATGTTACAACATATCACCGTGGAATTCAAGTGCGTACCCTGCTAAAATGAGCATTGATAACAAGACCAAAACCCAAGTCTATTTCAACTACGGTAAACTGCCTTCCGCGCAGGCGATTCCGCAGGAGCAAATGCAGTCATAGTCGCAGACGAGCAGGAAGAATAGCCAAACGCGTTACGATGTTTGACGGCGAAGAAATGGTGATGATGGAGTAACAATGTGCTTGCACAATTGTTACGACTGAAACACCATTTGAAATTTACCCAGTAAATTTCTAATCTTCGCCTAGTTCGTAACGCGTTCTATTCTTCACGAGTGAGACTAATGACTGCCTGCGCACGAGGACAAGCCAAGCGGAAGGCAAGCTTACCGCGACTTGAAGATCTTCCAGTAGTAACTATACAGATCATCCCCGTCAGGTCCCACATCCCGCAGCACCTCACTCTTCTTCAGAAGTTCATCCGACGGGAACAGCACCTTGCTGTTCTGCAGCTTCTTCGACATCATCTTCCGAGCAGCCTCATTAGGCGTACTGTACGTCAGATACTCATAATTCTTATACGCCACATCAGCCCTGCACATGAAATTGATCCACTTCATGGCATTAGACTTGTGAAAGGCATTCTTCGGTACACACCAGTTATCTATAAACAACTCCGTACCCTCCTTGGGGATCACGAAATCCAGATCCTTATTCAACTCCTGGCTGTAAAGCACTTCCCCGTTCCAGACCACTCCAACATCAGCAGAATTACCCACCAGCAGATCCCTGGCCGAATCGTTGGCATACTTATACACCAGAGGTTTTTGTTTGACAAGATAATCCGCGGCCGCAGAAAGTTCCGACTTCTTAGTAGAATTCAGCGAATACCCCAGAGCCTTCAGCGACGCCCCCATAGTATCACGAAGACTGTCCTGCATGATAATACTGCCTTTGTACTTTTTGTTCCAAAGGTCATTCCATGACGTGATCTCACCCTTTTGGATCTTGCTGGAATTATACATAATGCCCGCAATGCCCCACTGGTACGGCACGGCGTACTTGTTGCCCGGGTCGTATGATCTGTCGGCGATTTTCAGATAACGGCTGCCGATGTTCTTGAAATTCGGCACCTTGGAATAATCTATCTTGGACAAAAGACCCTCGTTGCGCATGCGCTCCACCATGTAATCAGACGGGCAGATAACATCGTAGACACCGGCCTGATTTTTTATGACAGGATACATTTCCTCATTAGTATCGAAGGTATCATAAATGACATTGATGCCTGTCTCCTTTTCAAACTCCTTGATAAGGCCCGGAGCGATATAATCGCCGTAGCTGTATATCCGGACCTCGTTCCTATCCTTCTGACCGCAGCCGGTCATGACCACAGCGCAAACGCAGAGAAGGCACAGGGCCAGGATCAGAATCAGGATTCTTTTACCCTTGAGCAACTTCATAGAAGAACTCCTCCTCTCCATTGTCTTTTCCTGATACGAAGTTTACCAGTACCAGGACCACAAGTACAACCAGGAAGATCACCGTCGACAGGGCAAATAACGTAGGCCTGATGCCTACCTTCACCTGACTGTAGATCAGTGTAGATATGGTATTGATGCCTGCTCCGCGGGTGAAATGTGTCACTACGAAGTCGTCTACTGACATAGTAAATGACAGGAGAAATCCCGACACGATACCCGGCTTGATGTCCGGAATCACCACCTTGCGGAAGGCGTAGAAGGGTGATGCTCCAAGATCGAGGGCAGCCTCGTAACTGCCGGCGCCCAACTGCTTGAGTTTAGGCATAACTGACAGTATCACATAAGGAATGCAGAATGTTATATGCGCCATGAGAACTGTACCCCAGCTCAGATAAAACCCGAAGGCGATAAAGGAGAGCATGAGGGAAATACCCGTAACGATATCCGCGTTGAGAAGTGGTATATTATTAAGACCCATTATGGCAGTCTGGGATCTCCTGCCCATCTGCATTATCCCAACGCAGGCCAGGGTCCCTATAACAGTCGCCACCACTGAAGCCGTCAGGGCTATGCTGAAGGTATTCCAGATAGCAGACAGCATCTGCGTATCCGTGAACATTTCCTTATACCAGCGCAGGGAAAGCCCGGTCCATTTGAACATGGACTTGCTCTCGTTGAAGCTGAATACCATAAGTGTCACTATAGGCAGGTACAGGAACATCATTATGACTATCAAATAGATCATCTTTATCTTCTTCATATGAAATTCCCCTCCCCGCTTTTATCCAGCTTAGACATGGCGCCCATGCTTATGACTATAAACACCATCATTACCAGAGACAGACCAGAGCCCAGATTCCAGTTGGCGCTGGTGGTGAATTCCTGCTCGATTATATTGCCTATGAGATAGATTTTGCCCCCGCCGAGGATGTTAGATATAACAAAGGTTGTCAGGCTGGGAACGAATACCATGGTAATGCCGCTGGCAATTCCGGGCACGCTGAGAGGCAGCAAAATATCCTTCAGCACCTTCCCTTTCGTCGCGCCCAGGTCATAGGCAGCCTCGATAACATTGTCATCTATTTTCATCAGCGTATTGTAAATAGGCAATACCATGAAAGGCAGAAAGTCGTAGACCATGCCCAGGACAATGGCTGCCGGCGTATTGATTATATCCAAAGTCGGCAAATGTAATGTAGTCAACAGAGTATTGAAAATTCCGCCCTTCTCCAGGATAACCTGCCACGCCATAGTACGCAGAAGGAAATTCATCCACATTGGCAATATGAAAATGAACACGATAAACCCCTTCCGGCCCCAGCTGCTTCCTTTCAGGATCAGCGCCAGAGGAAATGCCAGAAGCAGGCAGATCAATGTGCTGACGAAAGCCAGCAAAAGAGCCAGGCCCAGGGCCTGAGCGTGTACCGGCTGAAATATAGCCAGTACGTTTGAAACTGTGAAATTCCCTGTTCTATCTGTAAATCCATAATACATGATCATACATAGTGGAATGATCGTGCCGCATAATACCCAGAAGAGATAGGGTGTTGCCATAAGTTTTCTATACATCAGTGTCTATAGCCTCCTCTTCCTTAGTCTGAGGCTTATGCATGATCTGGATATTCTCCGGGATCACAGACATGCTGACTTTGGCGCCTACAGGATAGCTGACGGTATTCTGTACCAGCCATTCAAATCCACCGGCCAGGATCTCCATCTCGTAATGAACTCCGATGAAAACATTGTGGATGACCTCGCCGTCCATTTGCCCCTGACCCGGCTTGCCTATAATGAGATCCTCCGGACGGATGACCACATCCACAGGCTTTTTTGTGCCGAACCCTTCGTCAACGCATGGGAAAATCGTGTCGCATATCTTCACCACACGGTCTTCCATCATGATACCGTCGATGATGTTGCTGTCGCCGATAAAGTCAGCAACAAAGGCGTTCTCAGGCTCATTGTATATTTCCTCAGGCGTGCCCATCTGTTGGATGTATCCGCCGTTCATGACAACCACCTTGTCGCTCATGGTCAGAGCTTCCTCCTGATCGTGAGTAACGTAAATAAAGGTTATTCCCAGCTCGTTCTTCATTCTGATGAGCTCGTACTCCATGTCCTGGCGAAGTTTCAGATCCAGGGCCCCAAGAGGCTCGTCCAGGAGCAGCACCTTCGGCTCATTAACGATAGCTCTGGCCATGGCCACCCGCTGCTGCTGGCCGCCGGACAGAGACTCGATCTTCCTGTTTTGAAAGCCCTCCAGGTTAACAAGCTTCAGGCCATATCTGACCTTATCCTTGATGTACGCGTCGCTCTTGCCGCTGATTTCAAGGCCGAAGGCGATGTTCTGCCCTACGTTCATATGAGGGAACAAAGCGTACTTTTGAAATACGGTGTTGATGTGGCGTTTGTTAGGCGGCACGTCGGTGATGTCCTTACCCTCAAAAAATACCCTGCCGCTGTCGGGGCTTTCGAATCCGCCAACGATGCGGAGTGTCGTGGTCTTGCCGCAGCCGGAAGGGCCCAGCAGAGTAATGAACTCATTCTGATTTACTGTCAGGCTGAAATCATCCAGAACCACATTGTCCTCGAAGGCTTTGGTTATATTCTTTAACTCAATAAGTGATGTTTTCATTTACAACTCCTGCTAAAAACTTGGTGGAGCGCTGACCCAGATGATCTCTGCTCCTTTATCCGATGTTATGTAATGGCGTTTTTCTGATATATAGTAGAATGACTCTCCTGCCCCGGCATCGTGTTTATTCTTACCCAGGTGGATTGTCACTCTTCCCTTCAGGACATATCCGAATTCTTCTCCCTCATGGGGCAGATCCTGATAAGTGGAACCTCCGGCCTCCAGTGTAAGCCTGACCGGTTCCATCATATTCTTCTGAGCGCTGGGGACGACCCACTCTATCTTATTCTTCAGTTCCGGATCCACCTTCTCGAAATAGTCGTCGTAGCCGAACACTATCTGCTCGTCCACGTCCTCCGTAAAGAAGTCCGCCACCGATATTCCCAGGCAGAGAAGTATGTCCTCCAGCGTAGAAATCGACGGCGATGTCAGATCCCTCTCAAGCTGTGATATGAACCCTTTGGAGAGTTCAGCCCTGTCAGCCAGTTCCTCCTGAGTGAGGCCCTTGGCCACCCTCAGTTCCTTGATTTTAAAACCTATATCCATTCTCTTGACGCTTTCTTTTCCTAAACTTGCAGTTTAGTATTTCTAAACTGCCGTGCAAAACTAATTATACAGTTTTAAGCCATAAAGTCAATAGAAAAAACAATAAAAAAAGCCCCTTTTCGAGGCTGATTTTATTGCTACGCCAGATAATCCATACCCACCCTGAATGCCTGGAGATTTTTCTCCAGAAAGGCCGGTTTGGTGTTCTCCTTCATGATCTTTTCCCAGTCGATATCAGTCAGGCCCATAGCCTTGACCAGAGCTCCCAAGAGGACTATGTTCATAGACTGAGGCGAACCCAGTTTGGCCGCTTCTTCAGAGGCCGGTATCACTGTAGTCTCCACTTTGGCGCTGATCTCATCGATGAGTCCCTCCGGATAGACCTCATCCCCTGTAAGCATAGGCGAACTCGGTATCCTGAACTTGTTCATCACCACTTTGCCGCCGGGCTTCAGATACTTCATCCACCTGTATGTCTCTTCTTCTTCGAAGGCAACTATGAGTTCAGCTTCGCCAAGTCCTATAACCGGCGCATTGACCTGCTCTCCGAATCTTATCTGTGTGCTGACGCTTCCGCCTCGCTGTGACATGCCGTGGATCTCAGACATTTTCACATCGTAGCCTTCCTGGCCCAGCCCTATTGTAAGAAGCTTGCTGGCAAGGATAGTACCCTGACCGCCGACTCCTACTAAAAGTATACTTTTTGTCATATTACCATCCCCCCTATTTCACCATAGATATAGCATCTGCCGGACAAACCTGCGCGCAGATGCCGCAGCCGTTGCAGGACGGCGCGTAGATGCCGGCCTTCTTGGATTCATTGTCATATCTCAATGCCGGGCAAGCCGTCTGAGTGCACTTTTTGCACCCGATGCACTTGTCAGCCTGTACCTCAAAAAGATGCCTGCTTGTATCGAACTCGGCCAGATCGTCGGGGCTGAATTTTTTCAAAGCGCAAGGCCATCTGGTGATTATTACGGCCGGCTCCGAAAGTCCCAGGCCCCAGTCCAGGGCTTTGCTGACCTCAGCAAGAACCAGCGGATTTATGGTGCGGACGTTTTTGATACCGAATGCTTTCACGATGGCCGTAATGTCTGCGGCAGGAGCCTCTGTGCCCCTGGCCGTGTAGCCGGTGCCAGGATTGTCCTGGTGGCCCGTCATGCCAGTTGTCCGGTTGTCCATAATTATGACCAGTGAATTACTGTGGTTATATACGATGTCCAGAAGTCCTGTCATGCCGCTGTGGAAGAAAGTTGAATCACCCAGAACGCTGACGGATTTCATATCCGTTCCATAATATTCGAAAGCCTTGGCAGCGCCGTGGCCACCCGATACAGACTCGCCCATGCAAACGATAGTATCAGTGGCATTGAATGGCGGCAGGGGCGAAATACCATAGCATCCTATATCTCCGCTTATGAATATCTTCCCTGATTTAGCCCGCTTGCCAAGCTCGTAGAAAAGTCCTCTGTGAGGACAGCCTGCGCAGAATACCGGCGGTCTGGCCTTGATTTTCTCCACCGGCAGGTCTATTGTCTCGTTCCTGATGCCCAGGACCTTTTCCTTGATGATAGCTGTGGACAGCTCGCCCTCCTGAGGGAACAACTCCCGGCCGATACAGTCAATATGTTTGTCCTTCAGCTGGAATTCCAGGAAAGGCTCGCTTTCTTCTATGACATAGAGTTTGTCGAACTTAGACGCAAACTCTCTGATTTTCTCCGTTGGCAGTGGGAATGGAAATCCCACCTTGAAATATGAAGCCGCATCTCCAAGGGCATCCTTGGCATACTGGAAAGATATGCCGCTGGTGACAACTCCTATCTTGGCCCCTTCATTGATTATAGAATAGTTGAAGTCAGATTCTTCACTGGCAGCCGCCATCTTCGGCAGCTTCTCGAGGATCTCATGGCGCAGCTTTATTGAAACTGCAGGCATAGTCGTCCTCTGCCATACGTCTCTGACATATTCCCGCTTAGGGACTTCCGTCCTCTCGCCCATTTCCACGAAACTCTTGGAGTGGCAGACTCTGGTTGTCATTCTGACCATTACCGGTATGTTGAACTTCTCCGAAAGTCTTATACCCTCAATGACCATATCCTTGCATTCCTGGCTGTCCGACGGCTCCAGCATTATTATATCCATCATGCCGGCGTAGAATCTGTTGTCCTGCTCCGTCTGTGAAGAATGTATGCCCGGCTCGTCTGCCGTGACGAAAACAAAACCTCCGTTGGCGCCTTCATAGGCGAAGGAGAACAACGGGTCGGCTGCGACATTGAGTCCTACCTGTTTCATGGAGCTGAAGGCTCTGCCTCCAACAAAAGAATAGCCGATGGCTGATTCCACCGCTACCTTTTCATTAGGAGCCCACTCTGCGTGAAGATCGTCTCTGTATCTCGTAGCCAGGGTCTCCAGTATTTCCGTACTTGGCGTGCCCGGATAAGCCGCCGCAAAGGTTATGCCCGATTCATATACGCCCCTTGCGATGGCCTCGTTACCTGTCATCAATTCTCTCATCTATTCTGCCCTCCTCTGAAGATACCTTCGGGTACCTTCTACGTTATGCTGTTTCATAAGTTCCTGTGCTCTGGTCATATTGCCTGCCTCGATAGCCAGCAAAATGCCCTCGTGATTCTCAAGACCCATATTCTGATTGTCTACTATAGTCTGATACAGAAGCGTTGTAATATTCAACTGTCTGTAAATATTGGCCGCGGCCTTCTTGATAGTCTCATTAGAACAAAATGAAATTATCGTGTTGTGAAAGTCCGTGGAGGCCTGATGAAACCTGGCCAGATTTCCTGCCTCGCAGGCTGCCTTTTGTTCCTCATAGATAGACCTGAGTTCTACCGCAAGGGTTTTCTCCCCATCGTCCCTGCGCAGTATACTCATGACCACGTTCATAATGTAAGCGTTGGCCTGGCAGATGTCCAGCTCCTGCTCCGGCGTGAAGCTTATGACCGACGGGCCCGCATTATGCCGCTGTTCCACGTAACCGTCCTGTATGAGTCTTCCTATTGCTTCTCTGACCGGCGTCCTGCTGACGCCCAGCTCCTTGGATATGTCTTCTATGTTAAGGCGGTCACCGGGGTCAAGCTGACCCGATGTGATCCATCCTTCTATGTTCTGATACACTTCGTCTACTAATGAATTCTTTCTTGCTTTATCAGCCATAGCTGCCTCCATTTCTATTATGTTAAATTATATGCCAGGCCTCTGGTAATGTCAATTTCCTGGTAATTCTAACAGATATGACGCCCTCTTTTGGATCTGTGCTTCAATGGACATCAGTCGTTTCTCCGGCAAATTTATCTTAGGATGACGTTTAAAGTGGAATCCTAAAAGTTTACGCAGTTGTTGCATTTGCTTTCTCCCTATGACTTCACGGCATATGGCCTCAAAGGTAACGTTGCGATATGGAGGCATCCGTGTTGCGGCGTATTCACCTATATTTTCGAATTCATCAGGCATAGCAGCGCTGAATAGAGATAGCCCATTATCGAAAATCGGTGCCGGCGAAATTATCTGTCCGGTTTTATTGTCTCTTAAAATTCCAAAGTTTCCGAAATGCCTGTCCTCGTTATATATTACAGCATCAAAGACAAGCATGCTGCAAAGTTGCTCATAGTACTCTTCACCCAGGTTACGGTAATAGTCAATGTACGGTTTCAGCGTATCCTTCCCCACAAGGCCATAAGCAGGCACAAATGAAGTGCCTATATCAGTAAAAAGCCTGCACTTGGACGCAAGTAAGCCTTTCCAGTTTTCTAGATCATATTCAACTGCATTCAGGCCCATTTGTTTTGCTATCTGAAACGCGTAGTATTCGCTGAAGGGCTCCTTACCTGTGTTAGCGCCACCGGAAGTTCCCCCTTTATAAAGAAAAACGCCATCGCCATCGATGAATCTCCACGCCTTTGGCAAAGCACCGCCTGTCGTCAGCTCCGGAGAAGTTGAAAACGCTTCATGAGTCCGTCCTACGCCTGTATACGCCACAAGAGAAAGAATTTCGGAAAAGCGATTTTCGAAAAGATTATAGTCTGCAAATTTCCCTTCAAATCCGCAGGGCACGATCCAATAACTATCTGTCAACGACAGCCCTTTGCACACATCAATTATGCCCTTGGTATCATTAGCAGACAACCCAAGTGATTGCAGAATTTCATCTACAAAGGCCCTGTTCTTCGGAATAACCCGTTTCTGCAGCCATTCCAGAAGTCCTTCTCCACTCACTTTCAAATCCAAAGGAAACAAATATTCCTTATCTTCGTAAGTCTGATCGATTCTTGCTGTCAGACCTTCTAATCCCTTTTCTTCTAAGGTAAACTCTATCAGATTCACATCAAACATCCGAAGAACATATTTATCCATATGAGACTCCTCCTTTTCTACCAAATTGAATTCAAGCTCTTTTCCAAGGGCCTGCGATAGTTTTACCATTAAATCCAACGAGGGATTCTGCTTTCCGCTTTCTAATCTGCATATGTTCGAGCGTTGTGTCCCAATACGCTCTGCCAGCTCTTCCTGTGTAAGTCCCTGTATGATTCGTTCAGTGACAAACTGCCGTATTATTGCCTGTCTTTTTTTCTGTAATATATCAGACATCAGTATCCCTCCCTTGTATAGTATGTTATCATATCTGATAACATTTTGCAAGAAAAAAGGAGAGCGCCGCTCTCAAGCAGTGCTCCCCTTAAAAATATGGATATATTATATGTTTTTACAGATATATCTGTGCAATCAGCATGACCATACCCAATATGGTCCAGATGACCATCAATGGCCAGCAGAACCGCAACCATTTATTGAAGGTAACGTCTACCATTTCCAGCGATGCCAGAATCAGACCTGTCGGTGTGATCAGACCTATGAGTCCCAGGCCGTAGATATAAGCTGAGATTACCAGTTCTCTAGGCAGTCCGACTGCGTCAGCCAAAGGTGCCATGATAGGAATTGACAGTACAGCCAGTCCAGAGGACGAGTTGATGAAGAATCCCAGTACGATGAATACCAGCATCATTACTACGATGAAGAGTACAGGGTTCATTCCTTCTACCCAACCTGACATAGTATGGAGCAGTGTATCTGATACTTTGCCGTTCTCCAGCAGAATATTTACGGCTCTTGCAAGTCCGCATACCAGCGCTACTCCAACCAGGTCGGAAGCTCCGTTGATGAACTCTCTTGCGATTTCTTTTTCCTGCAGTCCGCCAATGATACCGAGTATGATAGCCGAACAAAGGAACAGGGCTGCCATCTCTCCGAACCACCATCCGAGTTTGGATACTCCGATGATCATGATCACGAAAGTCAGGAAGAACAGGATCAGAACGATCTTATACTTAAGAGACATTCTCTCTTCTTTTTCTTCGACTTCGCCTGTGATTCCAAATTTGTTCTCGATATGTTCTTTATCAGCATAGATGATGGAATATGAAGGATCTGCTTTGACTCTCTTAGCGTATCTTATGATAAACGCTACAGTCAGAACAACTCCTATGATAAGTCCCACGATTCTGAAGGACATACCCGCATTGAAGTTGATGCCTGCGGCATTAGACGCTATTACTACTGAGAATGGATTTACCGTCGAGAACATACATCCTATTGACGAGCCACACCAGATGGCCGCTATGCCGACCATGGCATCGTACCCCGACTTGAGGAATATCGGTATCAGTATCGGATAGAAGGCTATAGTCTCCTCCGCCATACCGAAGGTAGTTCCGCCTAATGCGATCAGGAAGGTAACTACCGCTATTATTATTTCTTCGCGTCCCTTGGACACTCGGGCCAATTCCGTGATTCCCGCGTTAAAGGCCCCCATATAGTTCAGGATACCGACTGTGCCTCCTATCATGAATATGAACAGGACTATATCCATACATTGGTATACTCCGTCTATAGGGGCCATTATCAATGCCTTGATACCCTGACCAGCCTGATGCATCCTTACATATGTTCCCTGGACAGCCATAGGCTTATTGATTGTGCCGTCTTTAAACTTGCTCAAATCAGCATTGATATGCATCTTGTCCAGTGTGCTCTGTGTAGCTGGCATTTCCAGCACTGTGCCACTTGGCTTAGTGATTTCGAAAACATCATTGTCAGCGTTATACGATAGTGTTGAATACTGTCCTGCAGGTATGATATATGTCAGGATCGCTGCCAGTATCATTACTATGAACAGTACAGAATAGGCTGAAGGAAAGCCATTCTTTTTCTTCTTCTTTTTTAACTCCATTTTTCTCTCCTCTTTAACAAAAACTCTTATATGTCCTTATCCGCCTGCGCAAAACGTTCCGTGATCTTCACGAGCATTTCTACTGCCTTGTCCATAGACTGAACTACGGCGAATTCTTTGCGGCTGTGGAAGTTATGACCTCCCGGCCCTATATTAGGACACGGCAGACCCTTAAATGACAGGAACGCGCCATCTGTACCGCCTCTGATCGGACTTGTATCAGGCTCTGTCCCCATTTCTCTGATCACATCAAGAGGGATATCCACAAGCTTAGGATGATCCTTTAGTATCTCATGCATGTTGCGATAACTTTCTTCCAACTCAACTACAACGGTTCCCTCTCCGTATTTGTAATTAAGGAAGTCAGCTATCTTCTGCAGGGTCTCTCCACGCTTTCTCGCTACTGCAAGATCGTGATCTCTGATGATGTATTCCATCTGTGCTTTTTCTACATCGCCGCTCATACTGCAGAGATGATAGAAACCTTCGTACATTTCCGTGTGCTCAGGTGTCTCAGCATCAGGTATCATCCTTTCAAATTCAGCCGCTATCCTTGAAGCATTTATCATTTTGTTCTTGGCTGATCCCGGATGGATGTTAAGACCTGTGATCACTACGTTTACCTCGATGGCATTGAAAGTCTCGCTCTGACATTCGCCGAAGGCGTCTCCATCTACTGTATATGCAGCGTCAGCTCCAAATTTCTTCACATCGAAGAATTCGCTGCTCATACCGATTTCTTCGTCGGGAGTAAAGCATACTCTGATTGTCCCATGTTTGATGCTATCATCTTTCTGTAGCCTCTCAGCAAGGGTTAGGATCTCCGCTATGCCAGCCTTATTATCAGCTCCCAGCAAAGTGGTTCCGTCACTGGTTATAATATCGCAGCCAATGTAGTTCTCCAGAAATGGAAAATCGGCGACACTGACTCTCAGATCCTTTTCTTCGTTCTGAATCAGGTCCCCGCCTTCATAATGAACTATGTGTGGCTTAACATCGTTAAAAGGCGCTTCGCAGGAAACGTCTATATGAGCAATAAGCCCCATTATCGGTCCTTTATAATCCGAAATATTCGCCGGTATCTCACCCATGAGATAACAGTGTTCATCGAGATCGATATCCGTAAATCCAAGATCTCTCATTTCAGTTTCAAGATCACGGGCAAAATCCCACTGGGCATGGCAACTAGGTGTGGTTTCACACTTAGGATCCGAACCTGTTGGGTAAGCAGTGTATCTTATTAACCTTTCGTATGCTCTCATTATAATCACCCCCAACTAAAAAAAGCACAATGCATGTAATATATCATTATGATAAGCAAATTACAAGATAATTGTGTTAATTAACTAACAAGTCGATGCTATTTCCTTGTTTTTTCGAGTTTTCTTACAAACTTTTGCGTCTGAGCATATAGGTTTTAACAAACGTCACAATTTTTAAATAATACATAATTAAACATATCAATCAAATAAAATACAGGACCCGAAATCTCGGATCCTGATCGTTATTTTACTTATGCGAAGAAATCTTTCATCTTCTGAGCGAAGCCCGACTTCTTCTGATAGCACCCTTGGTCGACCTTTTCTCCCATAGTCTTTATGGCCTTCTTCTGCTCGCCATTCAGTTTGGTTGGCACCTCCAGGTTCACCTTTACGTAAAGGTCACCCATACGTCCATTTCGGACGTTCCTGACGCCTTTTCCTTTGAGCCTGAAGACTGTTCCCGGCTGTGTACCTGCAGGGACCTTATAAGCCACCTTGCCATCCATTGTTGGTACCGTTATCTCGTCACCTAAAGCCGCCTGATGGAAAGCTATAGGAATATCGATATATAAATTATCTCTGTCTCTCTTGAACAAAGTATCCGGCCTTACGGAAATGACCACATAGAAGTCTCCATTTGGTCCGCCGTTTTCTCCCGGTTCTCCCTGTCCCCTGATAGGAATAACACTGTCTGTATCCACACCGGCCGGAATGTCTACGCTGATCTTGATAGTCTTCTTAACTTTACCTGAGCCGTGACAATCCGGACAAGGTGTATCTATTATAGTACCCTTGCCTCCGCAGTCAGGACAAGGGGCACTTGTCTGAAACTGACCGAAAGGCGTCTGCTGTACGCTGCGTACCTGACCGCTACCGCCACACTTAGGGCAGGTCCTCTTCTTGGTTCCCGGAGCTGCTCCTTCGCCTTTACACTTAGGACACTGCACATACTTGGTAACTGTCAATGTCTTCTTGGTACCGAAGACTGCCTCTTTAAAATCTATAGTTATATTCTGTTGAAGATCTCTGCCCTTAGCCGGGCCGTTTCTTCTGCCTGCATTGCCGCCCTGATTACCAAAGCCGCCTCCAAACATGCCTCCGAACATATTGAATATATCATCGAAACCGCCTTCTCCGCCAAAACCTCCAAAGCCGCCTGCTCCGCCGCCGCCAAATCCGGCATTTGGATCGACGCCTGCGAAACCGAAACGGTCATACTTGTTCTTCTTGTCAGGGTCTGACAGAATACTATAGGCTTCGTTTACTTCCTTAAATTTTTCTTCGGCTTCTTTATCGCCGGGGTTCCTGTCAGGATGATATTTCAGCGCCGATTTTCTGAATGCTTTTTTGATTTCATCCTCAGTGGCACCTTTTTTCAATCCCAGGACCTCGTAATAATCGCGTTTATCTGCCATTCCTCTCACCTTCTGTTTACTGTATCTGCCGATGCGTTACTTAACGCATCAAAATTTGCCCCGGCGGCAGTATCCCTGCCGCCCATGAGCAAATCCAATAATACTAACTTTTAACTTTCCTATTTATTTTCGTCCTTGTCATCATCGACTACTGTGTAATCTGCATCGACAACATTATCGTCATTTCCTGCGCCGCCTGCATTTCCGCCTGCTGCTCCGGCGCCACCAGCTGCTCCCATATCAGGGCCGGCACCTGCGGCTCCGCCTGCTGCCTGCTGCTGCTGTGCGGCCTGCTCATACATCTTAGCTGAAACTGCATGGAACTTCTCTGTAAGTACGTCAGTCTTTGCCTTGATGTCATCAGGATTATTAGCTTCCAGAGCCTTCTTCAGGTCTTCCTTAGCTGTCTCAAGGTCGGTCTTCTCCTCCTCTGAGATCTTGCCCTCAAGTTCTTTCAATGCCTTTTCAGTTTCATATACCAGGGACTCAGCCTTGTTTTTCTCTTCTATTTCTTCCTTCTTCTGCTTATCCTCTTCAGCGAACTTAGCGGCCTCTTCTACCTTCTGTTTGATTTCATCATCAGACAGATTAGTTGAAGATGTTATTGTAATATTCTGCTGTTTTCCTGTGCCCAGATCCTTAGCGCTTACGTTAACGATGCCGTTAGCATCGATGTCGAAGGTTACCTCGATCTGAGGGATACCACGCTGAGCCGGTGCGATTCCTGTCAGCTGGAAACGTCCTAACGTGATGTTTCCTGCAGCCATGTCTCTTTCACCCTGCATTACGTGGATATCAACTGCTGTCTGATTATCAGCGGCAGTTGAGAATATCTGACTCTTCTTTGTAGGAATAGTAGTGTTTCTCTCGATAAGCTTAGTTGCTACTCCGCCCAGTGTCTCGATGGACAGTGACAACGGTGTTACATCCAGAAGAAGTACATCGTTGACTTCACCGGTAAGTACGCCGGCCTGGATAGATGCACCTACTGCTACGCACTCATCAGGATTGATACCCTTGAAAGGTTCTTTGCCTGTGACTTTCTTAACTGCATCCTGTACTGCAGGGATCCTTGTGGAACCGCCTACCAGAATTACCTTGGAAATGTCAGCGTTACTTACGCCTGCATCATGCATAGCCTTATTCATAGGCTCTATAGTCTTATTTACAAGATCAGCTGTCAGCTGGTCGAATTTAGCTCTTGTCAGATCCATATTCAGATGTAGAGGGCCTGCGTCTGTTACTGTGATGAACGGCAGGTTGATGTTGGTTGTCTGAGCGCTGGAAAGTTCTTTCTTAGCCTTCTCTGCAGCTTCCTTCAATCTCTGAAGAGCCATCTTGTCGCTTCTCAGATCAACGCCGTTTTCCTTGGCAAATGTATCTGCCATGTAGTTCATTACTACGTTATCGAAATCATCACCGCCCAGATGAGTATCACCATTAGTAGCGAGTACTTCGAATACGCCGTCGCCAAGTTCCAATATGGATACATCGAATGTGCCGCCGCCCAGGTCGTATACCAGGATCTTATGAGCTCCATCTTCCTTATCCAAGCCATAGGACAGTGATGCTGCCGTAGGCTCGTTGATTATTCTCTTGACATCAAGTCCGGCGATCCTGCCGGCATCCTTGGTTGCCTGTTTCTGAGCATCTGAGAAGTATGCAGGTACAGTGATAACTGCCTCTGTTACTTTCTCTCCCAGATAACTCTCAGCATCTGTCTTCAGTTTAGTCAGGATCATTGCTGAAATATCCTGCGGCGTGTATTTCTTACCGTCGATTTCAACGGTGTAATCTTCACCCATATGCCTTTTGATAGATGTGATAGTTCTTTCCGGATTGGTTACTGCTTGCCTTTTCGCAGTTTCTCCGACCAATCTCTCTCCGCCTTTCGTAAATCCTACAACGGACGGTGTTGTTCTGTTTCCTTCTGCATTTGCAATAACTGTAGGATCTCCACCTTCGAGTACTGCAACGCAGCTGTTAGTAGTTCCTAAGTCTATACCAATTACTTTAGCCATTAATGTTTCCTCCTAATTATTTACCTTGACCATTGACGGTCTGATTACTTTACTATTTAACGTATATCCCTTTTGCATGACCTCTGTTACTTTTCCGCTGTCATAATCGTCATTGTCTTCGGTCATTACCGCATTGTGGAAGTTAGGATCGAATTCCTCTCCCAATGCATTTATTTCTTCAAGCCCGGCCTTCTCCAGAACGCCTGTAAGTTGTTTGAAAATCAATTTCATGCCTTCTACGTAACTTTCATCAGAACACTCGTGATCCAGAGCTCTCTCGAAGTTGTCAACAACTTCCAGCAACTGAGAAACGATCTTCTCATTTGCATAGGCGTAAATGTCACCTTTATCCTTCTCTGTTCTGCGTTTGTAATTCTGAAAGTCTGCCATGAGCCTCAGATACTTGGCATTTAAGGCCTCGTCCTCTTTCTTCTCTGGTTCTTCTGTCTTGGCATTTTCTGCATTTTCATCTTTATCCTCGGTTGCCTTAGCCTTGTCCTCGTCTTTAGTCTCAGCCTTTTCTCCGGTCTGAGCCTCTGATCCGGACTCCGCTTCAGTAGCCTCGGTCTCAGTCGGATCCGGGGTGTTCTGCCCCTTTTCTTCCTTGAGTTCTTCTTCATTAGCTGTCTTGTTTTCGTTACTCATCTTCTTCATCCTCACCGCCTTCTAATCGAAAAGTCTTATTCAGATTTTCCGTCAGATACTCTACTATAGAAGTTATTTCTCCATACTGCATCCTCGTCGGTCCGATCACTCCGATCTTTCCGACCAGTTGTCCATCTACATGATAGGTAGCAGTTATCAGAGAACAATCATTCATAGCGTCATCAGCATTTTCCCCGCCGATGGTCACTATCATACCGTCATCTCTGCTCATTAGGGTCTTGACGAAATCGTCTCTCTTATCGAAAAGAGATACGAAGTTCTTGGCTCGCGTCAGATTATTGTACTCCGGTATATCGAATATGTGACTCAGTCCATCCATATACAGATGAACATCCAGCATATCCGCCAGGGTACGCATGAAATTCGGCATAATGTTCTCCGCCAGACTGCTCATGGCCGTGATATCTGTATTGAAGTCTTCTACTATCTGACCCGTCAGCACTTCCGTGAGCCTTCTGCCCTGATAATTATATGTAATATTCTTTGCCAGAATCTGCAAAGCTTCCTTAGTATACGGCACCTTCAGTTTCAGGGCCGTGTTTGATATCTTGCCGCTTTCGGCAACTATCATAAGCACTACCGTATGCTCATCTACCGGCAGAAGATTTACGAATCTAAGCGTATCCTCTTCTTTAGTAGGCGTCATAGCAAAAGATGCCAGGTTGGTTATCTCTGACAACAATTCTGCTGCGTGCTTGATGGTCTTATCGAATTCCTCCATATCAGATCTGAGAGTATTCTTAATAGCCTCTTTAGCCTCAGGAGATACCTCGACTTTACCCATCATATCATTTACATATAGTCTATAGGCCTTATCTGAAGGCACCCTTCCGGCTGACGTATGGGGATGTGTAAGATAACCCATATCCTCCAGATCGCTCATTTCATTTCTGATAGTAGCGGGGCTTATAGCCATATCGAATTTCTTAGCCAGAGTTCTCGAACCAACAGGCTCAGCCGATTTAACATAGTCACCTATGATGGCTTGTAAAATCCTAAGTTTTCTTTCTGTTAATTCCATGTTTTCGCTCCTTTGTTAGCACTCATGCTTTTAGAGTGCTAACCACTACATATAATGTACTCCATGCTTGGCTTAATGTCAACACTATTTATGAAAAACTTTTAAACTATTTCGCCCAGTCCCGGACACGACTGACGGCTTTCTCCCAGCCTGCCAGCAGCTCCGCCCTGGTCTCTTGGTCCATGACAGGTTCAAACTCCCGCTCGATGCGGCAGTTTGCCTTCACGTCCTCTTTATTCTTCCAGTATCCTGTAGCAAGGCCGGCCAGATAGGCAGCCCCAAGGGATGTAGTCTCTATGCAGGCCGGACGCATGACCCGGCAGCCAAGTATATCAGCCTGAAACTGCATGAGATAATTGTTTGCGCAGGCGCCACCATCGACTCTCAGTTCGGGTAGCTTCCTGCCAAGATCCTGACTCATGGCGCCCAGAAGGTCACTGCATTGATAAGCCATAGAATCCAGCGTGGCCCTGACCAGATGATTTTTGTTAGCGCCACGGGTGATGCCGAAGACTGCTCCGCGGGCATAAGGATCCCAGTAAGGAGCGCCCAGGCCTACAAAGGCCGGCACCACGTAAAGTCCGGCAGAATCTTTCACTGCGAGTGCCATTTCTTCTGACTTCGCCGCATCGTCCATGATGTTCATCTCATCCCGTAGCCATTGTATAGCCGCGCCGCAGACGAAGACCGAGCCTTCCAGTGCGTAATTGACTTTGCCGTCAAGACCCCAGGCGATAGTCGTCAAAAGGCCATTCTTAGATATTACAGGGCTTTCTCCTGTATTCATCAAGAGGAAATTCCCCGTGCCGTAGGTGCTCTTGGCATCGCCGGCCTCGAAACAGGTCTGTCCAAAGAGGGCTGCCTGCTGGTCTCCTGCCGCTCCGGCTATTGGTATAGGCCCGCCGAAGAGAGTATCCATGGTCTCGCCGTATATCTGGCTGCTAGGCACTGCCTCAGGCAGCATAGATGTCGGTATGTCCAGAACATCCAGGATCTCTCGATCCCATTCAAGAATATGTATATTGAACATCATCGTTCTGGAAGCGTTGGTGTAATCAGTCACATGGACCTTTCCGCCTGTCATTTTCCATATGAGCCATGTTTCCACGGTGCCGAAGAGCAGGTTTCCCGCTTCCGCCCTTTCACGAGCTTCCGGAACATTGTCCAGTATCCAGCGCAGTTTGGTTCCACTGAAATAGGCGTCCAGAAGCAAGCCGGTCTTTGCCTTGATAGAATCCACCAGGTCAGGCTTCTGCATTAATTCATCACAGTATCCAGCCGTCCTGCGACACTGCCATACTATGGCGTGATACACAGGCTCACCCGTCTCTTTATCCCATACTATGGTAGTCTCCCGCTGGTTCGTTATCCCGATAGCTTCAATGTTATCATATGTGAGTTTTGCTTTCAGCATAGCCTCATGGGCAACGGTCATCTGAGTGGTCCATATTTCATTAGCATCGTGCTCGACCCAGCCCTCCTTGGGAAAATACTGTTTGAATTCCATCTGTGCCACGCTGATCTGCTTGCCCTGTCTGTCATAGATTATGCATCTGGAACTCGTTGTGCCCTGATCCAGAGCCATTATATACTTCTTCATTTAAGACCGCCCCCTTATACGAACATGGCCATTATCTGATTGGAAATATCTATGCCATCCTCCGAGAGCCACAGCCTGTCGCCCTCTTCAAGAAGCGCTCCGCTGTCGAAAAACTCCTGGACTCTGGCGCGTCTGCCTTCATACACATCCCAGAACTCCCGGCCGAAGCGCTCTGCAAATTCCCTTTTGCTGATGCCCTGCCTTTTGCGTAGGCCCGTGAATACGAACTCTCCGGCATTATCGTCGAAGTCATTCTCATGGTATTCTTCTCTGGGCTTTTCCGTTGTCCTGATGCCGTTCATGAAGGAGCTAGCGCTGTCGCCTATGCCCAGATACTCGTCAAATGACCAGTATTTCAGATTGTGCCGGCATTCGTATCCCGGCTTTGCGGCGTTCGATATTTCATAGTGGGTGTAGCCGGCTGACTTTAGCCTGCCTATGGCCCAGTGATACATGTCCCTGTCCAGACCATCGTCTAAAGGTACGAGCCTGCCATCTATATAATCATTATAGAACGGCGTGTCCTCTTCGATTTGGAGACTGTAAAATGATATATGTTCAGGGTCCTGCATGATCACCTGCTCCACTGTGTCCTGCCACTGAGCCTTAGTCTGGCCCGGTATGGCGAACATCAGATCCACATTGATATTGTCGAAGCCGCACTTCCTGGCCATCTCATAGGTCTCCAGGAAATCGGCCCTGTCGTGGGCCCTGCCCAGATATTTCAGTATATCGTCGTCCATAGACTGGGCGCCGATGGAAAGCCTGTTGATGCCTGTGGCCCTGTAACGCTTCAGCTTCTGAGGCGTCAGGGTCTTCGGGTTGGACTCTATGGTTATCTCTGCGTCCGACTCTACAGCAAAATTTTCTCTGATGGCTCCCATGATGGCTTCTATGGCTTCCGGCTGAAGGATCGTCGGTGTGCCGCCGCCGATGAATATGGTGTCCACCAGGTATTTCTTGCGGAATTCCTCGCCTTTCTCGCGGATCTTGCCTATAAGCCACTGGACATAATGGGTCTGGGCTTCCCTGGCGCCTGTAGCGTCAGTCATGGCGTTGGAATAGAATCCGCAGTAGTTGCATCTCTTCAAACAAAAAGGTACGTGTATATATATTCCAAGTTTTTTCATTATCGCTCCTTATTTATTGTCGTCGTATTTCAGCACGGCCGTAAAGGCTTCCTGCGGCACTTCGACTTTTCCGAACTGGCGCATGCGCTTCTTACCTTCCTTCTGCTTTTCCAGCAGCTTTTTCTTACGGGAAATATCGCCGCCGTAGCACTTGGCAATTACGTCCTTGCGGTAGGCCTTGACAGTTTCTCTGGCTATTACCTTCTGCCCGACAGCCGCTTGAACAGGCACCTCGAACTGATGCATAGGGATTATTTCCTTCAGTTTCTCGCAGACGAAACGTCCTCTGTTGTATGCCTCCGACTCATGAACTATCATGGAGAAGGCATCGACCAGTTCCTTATTCAGCAGAACATCCAGTTTCACCAGATTCGAATTTTCATAGCGTATGAACTCGTAGTCCAGAGATCCGTAACCCTTGGTCTTGGATTTCAACGCATCGAAGAAATCATATATTACCTCATTCAGCGGCATCTCATAGTGCAGGTCCACGCGCTCTGTGGTAATATAGTCCATGCTGAGCATCTTTCCTCTGCGTTTCTGGCAAAGCTCCATGATGGTGCCTACATAATCCTTAGGTATCATAATGTCCGCCTTTACTATAGGTTCCTCTATGTGGTCGATCTCCGCCGGATCCGGCAGATTGGTCGGGTTCTGTATCATCTTGATTGTCCCGTCGTTTAATACTACCTTATATACTACACTTGGTGATGTGGTCACAACGGACAGGTTGAACTCTCTCTCAAGTCTTTCAACTATGATTTCCATGTGCAAAAGTCCCAGGAATCCGCACCTGAATCCAAAGCCAAGGGCTGTTGACGTTTCAGGCTCAAAAAGAAACGCCGCGTCGTTGACCTGTAATTTTTCCAAGGCGTCTTTCACAGGTTCGTACTTTTCTCCCTCTGCAGGGTATATACCGCAGTAGACCATAGACTGTATCTTTTTGTATCCCGGCATAGCCTGATCCGTAGGATCATCATCAAGGGTAACCGTATCGCCGACCCTTGCATCCTTGACTTCCTTGATGCTGGCGCAGATATAACCTACGTCGCCGGCACTCAGATACTTGCTTGGTACATGGCCAGGCGCCATTACGCCGACCTCCGTTACCTCATAGACTTTCTTTGTTGCCATAAGCCTGATCATATCGCCAACCTTGACACTGCCGCCGAAGACACGGACATAAATCACCACGCCTTTGTAATTGTCATATATTGAATCAAAGATCAATGCCTTGAGTTTTCCATTCTCGTCACCACTTGGAGGCGGTATCACCTGTACGATTTTCTCCAGAAGCCCGTCTATACCGATGCCCTCCTTGGCTGAAACCAGCGGTGCATCCTCGGCGTCTATGCCGATCATGTCCTCGATTTCCTTCTTGGTCTCATCGGGGCGGGCACTGGCCAAGTCTATTTTATTGAGACATGGCAATATCTCCAGATCTTCATCCATTGCCAGATATACATTGCCCATAGTCTGAGCTTCTACTCCCTGAGTGCAGTCCACAACAAGAACAGCCCCCTCGCAGGCGGCCAGGCTTCTGGATACCTCGTAATTGAAGTCCACATGGCCCGGTGTGTCAATAAGGTTGAAGATGTACTCATTGCCATCCTTGGCCTTATAAACCAGTCTGGTAGTCTGAAGCTTGATGGTTATGCCTCGCTCCCGCTCCAGATCCATGTTATCCAGATACTGCTCCTTCATGTCCCTGTGGGCCACTAGGCCGGTGTTTTCTATTATACGATCCGCCAGTGTCGACTTGCCGTGATCTATATGCGCTATAATGCTGAAATTCCTGATATATTTTTGTTTCATTTTCATCCTGCCTTTACGTTTTCTACAGTTATTCTATACTAAACGTGGCTTTGTTTCAATATTTTAATTTAATACTTGCAATTTCAACCACTCTATTGTATACTTACAGTTGCGAATTTAGCTTTTAAATTGCTAAAAATAAAATAAAGTGGGGTGAAAATAATGGCAAACATTAAATCCGCAAAGAAAAGAATCAAGGTTATCGACAAGAAGACTACACTGAACAAGAGAGTTAAGGAAAATCTTAAGACTATCCTTAAGGACTTTGACGCAGCAGTAACTTCAGGCGATATGGAAACAGCAGCTGAGAAGAGAGATCTTGCTGAGAAGAAGCTGAAACAGGCTGCATCCAAGCATGTAATTTCCAAACAGCAGGCTAGCAGAAAAGTATCACAGGTAACTAAGAGATTCAACGCAGCACAGGCTGTAAAATAAGTCTCACCCGTCCCCACCTGTGCGCAAGCTAAGCGCATATGCATTGAGCAAAAAAACGATGGAAAGTGTCTCCCATCGTTTTTATTTTGCAGAAATTATGTTAGAATGTATATATTAAATCGGAAAGGGATGATGAAATGTCACTACATATCGCTATAGACGACAAGGCTCCTGTAGCCAAGTCTGTACTTATGCCCGGCGATCCGCTCAGGGCTCAGTTTATTGCAGAGAACTATCTGGATTCTCCTGTAAGATACTCGGAGATCCGCAATATGTACGGGTATACCGGCACCTATAAGGGAGTTCCCGTATCTGTTCAGGGGAGCGGAATGGGTATGCCGTCAATGGGCATATATTCATGGGAATTGTACAATAATTTCGATGTTGAAAACATAATCCGCGTTGGCACAGCCGGCTCTTTTAACGATAAGATCAAGGTCGGCGACATAGTCGTCAGTTTGGCCGCATCAACAGACTCCAACTACCAGCACGCCTTCCGAGTACCTGGACAGTACTCACCTTCCTGCAGTTATGAACTTCTCAGGAAATTGCAGCAGGCAGGGCAAGAGAACTCCATAGATTTCACTGCAGGCAATGTGGTTTCCTGTGATGTTTTCTATGAAATCGGCGATGACTGGTGGAAGCAGTGGGCTTCTATGGATGTTTTGGCAGTTGAAATGGAAGCGGCAGCACTATATATGAACGCCGCTTATGCCGGAAAGAACGCCCTGGCCATTATGACCATCAGCGATCACTTCGTCACAGGGGAGAAAGCCACTGTTGAACAGCGTCAGAAGGATTTCACAGATATGATGAAACTGGCTTTGGAAGCCGCAGTAAAATAACGATTTATGAATCCAAAAACTAAAACGGAGCCTTGGTCAAGGCTCCGTTTTAGTTACTTCTACAGTTTAACTAACAAATCAACCTGCAAAAAAAAGTGTGTTGTGTGTGTTGTGTGTGTTGTGTATGAAATTGATTTATCGATCAGGTTCATTGTATTATAATATGGTTACTACACGGTTACATAGTCCCTCAATACAGTAGTATTTCAGACACTTCCTACAACTTGTAGTACTATTTCTTTCCTCTTGCTACCATTTTCTTCACATGGGCAGATTCAACAGGAGCCGTAGTATACATAACGCCGAAACAATCATTGGATTTATGGCTCTCGAAGTAATCTTCTATCCTTCTGGCTATCATCTGAGAATTTTCTTCTGTAACATCCGTAAACAATACAGCGTACTGTGTCGGGCCGCTTCTGGTAAAGATATCCGCCTGACGCAGCATGAATGAGATGGCATTCTGCAATGTTCTCATATTCTCCTGCTTGTCTTTCTTGGTAACTCTGACGCCCTTCTTGATTCCCAGAGAGTACAGATCTATTCTGGCATTATCATACTGACGACCAAGCTGTCTGGCTGTAAGCCTGTAAATCTGCTTGAATTCGCCGTACTCCACCATGAAACTCGATACATAATCTATCTTCTCTTCCAAAGTTGCCGTAAGGGCCTCCGGAGTTTCATTACGGTTAGGTCTGTCCTTCATCAGCTCCTTATATGCCGATTCGAATTCAACGCCTGGTGTAGCGCCGTACTCGTTCTGCATCATATCCTTGACCTTCTCATACATCTTGGAGGCAGAATCATATTCCTCCATAGCTGCATAGGCAATGATCAGATAATAATAGTATGACTCCTCGTAAGGCTGGCGCAATAACGCATCATTACATATCTCCACTATTCTCTGATATTCGCCTTTATCTGTAAGTATAGTCTGCGCCTTATCCACAACATCTCTGTACATGTTGGAATACTGCGTCTGCAGAGCCACTGACCATGTACTGTTAGGTGTCATGCTGAGTACGTTTCCTTTGAAACAATCCAGAGCTTTTTCCAGCAGCTCAAGTTTATCATCATCGGAAATACCTTCGGCATCAGCTTCTTTTACCAGCTTTTCGAAAACCATGATATCCACTTCGAAAGGAATGGTATCATTGAATGAATATGTGCCGTGTGAATTGAGTATTACTTCTTTTCCCGGTATAAAATCCAGCGTATCGATTTCCTTACGCAGTTTAAAAATCAGCACTTTCAATGAGTTCAGCGGGTTTGCTACCTCTGTATCGTGCCAGAGCACGTCTATCAGTTCTTCCTGACTGACAGTCCTGTCATAGTTAAGCAGAAGATACTCGAAAAGCATCCACATTTTCTTCGCATTACCCTTGGATTTGCTTGTCCCTATGGACTTATCCTTATAGCTGACACTAAAACCGCCCAGAGTCTTTATTACTAGTTTGGCCTCCTCCATAATTAACTTCCTTTCTCATATCTTCTCAAATCAGACTAACTTTTTAATTGCACGCTTCGCCGCCTCATTATCACCAATAAACGGCGCACGTCCATCTTCATAATACATGTACGATTCGTCACCTTTGCCCAGTATGAGCACCAGGTCACCCTTTCTTGCAAGGCTCATGGCCTTATCTATGGCCTCTATTCTATCAGGAACGAAAATACCCTTACAACCGCTTTCTTTAACGCCGGACATGATCTCAGCGCCTATGTCCTCAGCCTTTTCATTTCTCGGATCCTCTTCAGTCACGACCACTGTCCTGCAATGCCTGCCTGCGATCTGACCAAGTATTTTCCTCTTGACTTTATCTCTCTTGCCGGCGCTTCCAAAGACCGCGATTATTCCGCCGCCATTCTTAGTTATCTCATCGGCATATTCAAATACCTTATCGAAACCGTCAGGCGTATGGGCATAATCAACGATGACATTGAAGTCCTGACCTTCATCGATGATCTCCATTCTGCCGTCTACCTGAGGTATGTCTTCTATCAAAGGCAACATCTGCTCTATCGGCATCCCGCACTCATGCATGGCGCCTATGGCGGCCAGCAGGTTATATATGTTGTACAAAGCCACAAGATTCGTACTCACCGGGTATCTCTCACCCTTGCAATTGAGAACAAAGGTTGTACCCTTTGTTGAAAGGCTGATATCCTCAGCCTGATAATCCGCCTTGCCCAGAACTCCGGTACCGTAGGTCACGTACCTGCAGTTGCAGCAGGCCTTCAGACCGTCTATGCTGGCCTCGTCGTCAGCGTTCAGCACAGCGACGCCATCTTTCTTTATGTTCTTAAAGAGAATTTTCTTTGCTTCGAAATAATTCTCCATAGTTTTATGATAATCAAGATGATCGTAAGTCAGGTTCGTAAATATAGCACAGTCGAAATCAACTGTATCTACCCTGCCCATAGCCAGTCCATGAGAACTGACTTCCATTGCCGCGGCCTTCATACCGTGGTCAACCATTTCCGCAAGATCCGCGTGGACCTCTATCTGATCAGGCGTAGTAAGCGTAGGAACACGGCTGTAGCTGCCATATCTCACTGCTATTGTGCCCATATATCCACATGGTTCCTTGGCAGAATAAATATCACTTATGATGCTGGAAGTCGTTGATTTTCCATTGGTACCCGTAACTCCGAAGACAGTCAGACTGCTGCTTGGTCTGCCATTGAAAATGTCACAGGCCCTGTTCAGTTCGTCACCTACATGGTTACTTTTGATATATACAATTCCCTTTTGTTCGGGAATGTCTTTACTATGTACTATTGCTACAGCTCCGGCCTCTACAGCCTTCCCTGCGAAGTCATGACCGTCAGCCTCAAGTCCCTCTATGCAGAAGAACACATTGCCCGTCTTGACTCTTCTGGAATCCATAGCCAGTCCTGTTATTTCTATGTCCGGCTGGTTACTGAAAAGTGTAGATAATTTCATTAAACTGCCTCCCTCGTAAGGGTTATTATATAATTATTCACGCCACTTGTCAAAAGAAACTGATAATTAACAGTGAAGTTTCCACGCGCCTGTAAGTAAAGCTATGAATATGCCTGCAAGAAACATGGTCAGCCCACCCATGAGCATATACAGGATATACGGTGCTGACGCCGTATAGGTGCCTAAAACTCCTCGGCACACGAAGCCGATCATTACCAGTATTATTCCCAGACACACTAACCCATTTGAAAGTCTGCTCTGGAGTTCAGGCAACAGATATGCGAGTCCGCTGTAGACTGCGGCAATGGCCGGCCATATGAAAAGATTATCTATATAAAAAGAGTGGCTGTCCGTGTTATATTCATATACAGTAGTTCCCAATATAGTCACCACCGCAACAGCAGTCATAAACTTCCACTGTACGGAATAAGGTTTTCTTATTCGTTTTTTATTGTTTTGCTTAACTGCCTCCATAATAGAACGCCCCCTTGTACAGATAAATATAACCTGCCACAATGGGGCGTCAATGATGCTACTTTGGGGGTAGTATGTTATTTATTTGAAGAAATCTTAACAATTCTTCACCGTTCCTATGCCTTGATAGGGCCCTTATGATCATATGCCGGCATCATGCTGAGTTTGAAGATGTTGGCTCTGCGCTTTCCATCTATCTTTTCCTTGGTTTCAGGGTCTTCGCATATGCCTGTCCTTATGTATCTGTCCAGCACATCATAGGTAAAGCCAAGATGTTCCTCGTCGGTCATAGGCGTCAGTCCGTCGATAGGAACCTTGAATACCAGATCGTGAGGCAGACCCAGTTCTACGCCAATGGCCCTGACCTCTTGAACTGTCAGTTGCGATAAAGGTGAGAAGTCCCCCGCTCCATCACCGTATCTGGTAGCATATCCGACCCAGTCCTCTGACAGATTGCAGGTGTTAGCTACTCTGCCATTCATAGACTGCGCTACCGCATATGTCGTGGCCATCCTCAGTCTTGCCGGCAGATTGGTCACAGTCTGCTGCTGTATCTCACATGGCAGCTTAGCACGGAGTTCATCCATTATGCCGTCAAATCCTTCCTTGATATTGATGACGGTATTGTCGATGCCCAGGTGAGCGACGAGCTTCCTGGATGCGTCTATGTCCGCCTGCTCGCCGTTTGGCAAAAGCACGCCATAAACTCTATCCCTGCCAAGGGCTTCAACGCAAAGAGCAGCAACAACCGAGCTGTCTTTGCCGCCGCTGATGGCGACTACTGCCTTGCAGCCCTTACCGTTCTTGTCGAAGAATTCTCTTATCCATTCTATGATTTCATTCTTAACTTTTACCGCATCGAAATTCCTGTCGTAGAGTTCGTCCATTATTTTCCTCCAAAATTCTACTTTACTGTTATCTGGCACGCCTTCATGGCTTCCAAAGCCCTTTCATGGCTGCCTGGCGTAACTCCTGCGCAAAGGTCTCTGTAGACAACTATTTCTGTCTCAGGAAATGCTGCCTTCAGTATCATGGCGTTGGAAATCACGCATATGTCCGTGCACACGCCGCAGAGTTCTATGGTCTTGGGACTGCCGTCGAGTTTCTCATGTATCCAGGCCGGCAAATAGGTGGAGCCGAAGGTCGGCTTGTTGAAAACGTTTCCGCCCTGCTGGTCCTGAACAAAGTTTTCAAGGCCCGGCACTATCTGCCATCCGTCTGTTCCCGTCTTGCAATGGGCCACGGGCAAAAGTCTGCCTTCCTGGGTTTCCATATAGTTTTCATCGTGGGTGTCTCTTGTGAAGAACACCGGGATTCCGTTGGTTACATGATTTCTGACTTTATCGGCAATTGCAGGGATTATTCCGGCGGCCTCACGGTTTCCCAAGGTGCCTGTTACGAAATCATTCTGCATGTCTATGGCCAGTAATACTCTGTCTTTCATGTGTTTCCTCCCCAGCGGCTTCAGCCGCTATGTACCAAGGTATTATAACATGTGAATGCCAATAAATCCATTTACAATTGAAAGTTGTCAGATTTTTGGTATAATAGCCCTATACAGTATTAAAGTAAAAATTGCTATGTTTGATTAGAAAGGAAATGATTATGAAATATAATATTGTAGGGGAACCTCTTCCCGTAGTTATCTGCGATGTAGAGAAGGATGAAACGTTATTGACGGAAAGTGGCGCTATGGCTTGGATGAGCCCTAATATGAAGATGGAAACCAGTACTAACGGCGGTTTCGGCAAGGCTCTGGGCAGAATGTTCTCAGGCGACAGTATCTTCCAGAACAGGTATACCGCTCAGGGAGCTGATGGACAGATAGCGTTTGCTTCCTCTTTCCCCGGCGAGATAAGAGCTTTCGAGATCGAGCCAGGCAAGGAAATAATCACCCAGAAATCAGCTTTCCTGGCCAGCGAATCCGGCGTAGAATTATCGATATTCTTCCAGAAAAAACTGGGCTCGGGACTCTTTGGCGGTGAAGGTTTCATAATGCAGAAGCTGTCCGGAAACGGAACTGCCTTTATCGAACTTGACGGCCATATATGCGAATACAGTCTGGCTGCTGGTCAGAGCATAGTCGTTGATACGGGATACCTTGCAGCTATGGATGCTACATGTTCTATGGAGATCGTCTCTGTTCCCGGCGTGAAGAATATGCTTCTCGGTGGCGAGGGTATATTCAACACTGTAGTTAAAGGTCCAGGGAAAGTACTGCTTCAGACTATGCCGGCAATTTCAGTTGCTAATGCATTGAGACCTTTCTTCCCTACAAATAATTAGCCGAGGGACAGAAAGATGGATAAAACTACTATAAACAGAATACAGGACAGCAGGCGCGTGGTCATCAAGGTCGGCACCAGCACACTGTTGCATAATAACGGAAAGCTAGACCTGAGGCATTTCAGTATGCTTTGTCGTGTCATAGCAGATCTGCAGAACGGAGGCAAGCAGGTGACCCTTGTCACATCGGGCGCCATCGGTGTCGGTCTGGGCAAACTTGGCCTGAACAAACGGCCTGACGAGACCAGCAAGAAGCAGGCACTGGCCGCCGTTGGTCAGTGCGAGCTCATGTTCATGTATGACAAACTATTCGGGGAATACAATCAGACTGTAGCCCAGGTTCTGGTCACAGCCGACGTGCTGGACGAACCGAAGACCCGGATTAATGTAACCAACACCTTCACCAGGCTCATCGACATGGGCATCATCCCTATCGTAAACGAGAACGATACAGTGGCCACTGCAGAACTGGAAGGCAAGAATATCGGCGACAATGATACCCTTTCAGCGACTGTTGCCAGACTGGTGGACGCCGATCTTCTCATAATACTGACTGATATCGACGGTCTCTATGACAGCAATCCGCAGAAGAACCCCGACGCTAGACTCATCTCTCTCGTAGATGAGATCACTCCTGCCATAAGGAAACTGGCCGGACCTGCCGGATCCAAACTGGGAACCGGCGGTATGTCCACCAAGATCAAAGCCGCCGAAATAGCCACGTCCGCAGGGATTCCCTGCTTTGTCATAGGCGGCAGCGACCCTGATAACCTTTACAGGATCTTCGACGGAGAAAAAGTAGGAACACTCTTCGCGACTGGAGGAAAAAGATGACAGAACTAGAAAAAATGGGTGCAAGAGCCAGAGCTGTAGCCAAAACATTGCGCACCATATCAGCGGATTCCAAGACGACAGCCCTGGAGGCCGTTGCATCTGCTATCATAGAGCACGCCGACACTATTTTGTCAGCTAACGCAGAAGACCTGACCGATGCTAAGGCTAACGGCATGTCAGAATCCATGCAGGACCGTCTGCTTCTAACAAAGGAACGCATAGGCGACATGTCGGCCGGCGTCATGGCTGTATCAAAGTGGCCTGACCCCGTAGGCAAAGTTCTGGAAGAATATGACCGTCCCAACGGTCTGCATATTAAGAAAGTGAGCGTACCTTTGGGCGTCATCGGTATAATCTTTGAGTCCAGGCCCAACGTAACCAGCGACTGCGCGGCTCTTTGCATAAGAGCCGGCAATGTCGTGATCCTTCGCGGCGGTAAGGAAGCCTACCGTTCGAATTTAGCTATAACTAAGGTTATGCGAAAGGCGCTCACAGGCGCCGGCCTGCCTGAGGACTGCGTCCAGCTTGTTACAGACACCAGCCGCGACTCAGCCACGGAAATGATGAACCTGACAGGCTATCTGGATGTGCTAATTCCGAGAGGCGGCGCCGGGCTAATACGCAGCGTCGTAGATAACGCAAAGGTCCCGGTCATTGAAACAGGCGCCGGTAACTGCCACATTTACGTTGACAAAGCCGCTGATATCGACATGGCCGCCGACATCGTCTTCAATGCCAAAACATCACGGCCTTCCGTATGCAACGCAGCAGAGAAACTTCTGGTGCACAGAGCAATTGCAGACAAGGCACTCCCTGTCATAGCTGCAAAGCTTCAGTCAGGCAATGTAGAGCTTCATGGAGATCCGGCTTCCAAGACTATATTCAGCCATATGAAAGCCGCAACCGATGAGGACTGGGGCCGGGAATATGTGGACCTGATCATGGGCGTGAAAGTCGTAGATTCCATCGATGAAGCCATCGATCATATAGAAAGATACTCCACCCATCACAGCGACTGCATAATCACTGAGGATCAGTCTGCAGCAGAGAAATTCATGGCTGGCGTAGATTCGGCCGCCGTGTACTGGAACGCATCGACCAGATTCACTGACGGCGGAGAAATGGGTCTGGGCGCCGAAATAGGCATATCCACCCAGAAACTCCACGCCAGAGGACCTATGGGCGTAAACCAGCTGGTCACCTACAAATACGAAATCACCGGCCACGGCCAGACAAGATAAATTTTGTTATATTTCAACAGCTCGCACAGGCTTATGCAAGATTTTTTGTTATAAATTACAAATTATCTCTTGACAGACCCCAACGGCCGTGCTAATATGTGACTTAATCAAATACCACTTAAACCTTTGATGGAGAGTGAGTAAGGACGGATGCTTGCATCTGAGAGAGTTGCCGATGGTGAGATGGCAGCATGTAAAGACCGGCCTGAATGGACTCCTGAGGGCGAGCTGAAAGGCAGCATATCTGCTGACCGAGTAAGTGAGACGGAGAATCAACTTCGTTAACAAACTGAGCATATGATAGTATGCGCAGAGCGGACGCAATATAGCGTCAAGCCGGGTGGCACCGCAAGAGTATTCACACTCTTGTCCCAGCAAATTGCTGAGACAGGGGTGTTTTTTTGTAGCACGCCTTCTGTACATACGTAATTCGAAAGGAGAAAACGAAATGACTATTGAACCTAAGATCCCTTACAAAATTTATCTGAGTGAGGACGAAATGCCGAAGAACTACTACAATGTGAGGGCTGATATGAAGAAGAAGCCTGCCCCGCTGCTGAATCCGGGAACTCTGGAGCCTATGACGGCGGAGGAACTGGGCGGAGTATTCTGTGATGAGCTCGTGCAACAGGAACTGAACAATACGGATCAGCTTATTCCGATCCCGCAGGATATCCGGGATTTCTATAAAATGTACAGGCCTTCCCCTCTTGTAAGAGCTTACTGCTTGGAAGAGAAGCTGGGAACGCCGGCCAAGATCTACTATAAGTTCGAGGGCAACAATACCAGCGGCAGCCACAAGCTGAATTCTGCCATTGCTCAGGCATATTACGCCAAGAAGCAGGGTCTGAAAGGCGTAACTACCGAGACCGGAGCCGGCCAGTGGGGCACTGCCCTTTCCATGGCCTGCGCTTATCTGGATCTGGACTGCAAGGTCTATATGGTAAAGGTTTCTTACGAGCAGAAACCCTTCCGCAGAGAGGTCATGAGGACTTACGGAGCTTCAGTTACACCGTCTCCATCAGAGACAACGACAGTAGGCAGAAAGATCCTGGCTGAACATCCGGGAACTACCGGAAGCCTTGGATGCGCCATCTCAGAAGCCGTTGAGACTGCTACTTCCACTGAGGGGTACAGATATGTGCTTGGCAGCGTCTTGTCTCAGGTCCTGCTGCACCAGAGCATAATCGGTCAGGAAACTATGGCCGCTATGGATAAATACAATATCGATCCGGACATTATCATAGGCTGTGCCGGCGGTGGTTCCAATCTAGGCGGACTTATTTCTCCGTTTATGGGCAGGAAACTACGCGGGGAAAACGACTATCGTTTCATAGCTGTTGAGCCTAAGTCATGCCCAAGCCTGACTCGCGGTCAGTATGTATATGACTTCTGTGACACAGGCAAAGTCTGTCCTCTGGCAAAAATGTACACGCTCGGCAGCGGATTCATCCCATCGCCTAACCATGCCGGAGGTCTGAGATATCACGGCATGAGTTCAATAGTATCAGAGCTCTATGACGAGGGCCTTATCGAGGCCAGGTCCTACGAGCAGACTGAAGTATTCGAGGCAGCGGAAGAATTCGCAAGGTGTGAAGGAATACTGCCTGCACCGGAAAGCAGTCACGCTATCAAAGCCGCTATAGACGAGGCTCTCAAATGCAAGGAGAACGGTGAAGAAAAGACCATCGTCTTCGGCCTCACAGGCACAGGTTACTTCGATATGGTCGCTTATCAGCAGTACAATGATAAGACTATGAGTGACTATATTCCAACTGATGACGAGATCAGAGACAGCCTCTCCGGAGTACCGCAGTTCCCCGGAAACGAAACAAAGTAACAGGGCTAATTTAATTAAATATACACGGCATGTGTCGGGCACTGGTGGTTACGGCTCCTACTTGTCCTCGTTGCAAGCGACTGCAATAAACTCATTCGCCAAGAAATAGAATGCCACGCAAACTCGTTGAGCAGCACATCCTTATGTGCTCAACTCAAACAGTGCGTGGCATTTGTCTATTCTTGTCGCTCATTTCCTTTGCAGTCGCAACTGCGCCTGTGGAATCGTAGTATCCGTAACCCCCAGCACCTTGCCCCATGCCGTGTTCATCAAGTTAATAATCCTATTCTGTTACTTTGTCTTCCTTTTCAATGACATAAATACTCCGGCGATGCAGAGTACTATGAATATGTAGAAACACTTGTGCATAGTAGACACCAGCATTGTCGGCGGTGCTTCCGCCAGACCCATATCGCCAAGGTTAAGACCTACGACTATAGTGACTATGGCCATGCTCGATGAATGACCTACTGTTCGCATAGTAGCCAGAATAGAGTTGGCCACACTATAGTCCTCTTTGCTGACACAGCTCATAACCGCATTGGTGTTAGGCGATGAAAATAACGCGAATCCGAAACCTACTATTATCATAGTAACAACTATATACCAGATTGGCATATTCACAGTCAGCATAGAGAACAGCACCAGACCCACTACACAGAGAGCCATGCCGGCACTGGCCAGTTTATATGGAGGTACTCTGTCTGAGAGCTTTCCCATAAGCGGTGAGAAGGCTGCCTGTACAGCCGGCATTACTATCAGGATCAAGCCGGCAGTTTGAGAAGTATATCCCATTACAATCTGCAGATAAATACTTACCAGATAACTGATGGCAAAGGTGGCCCCGTAATTGAGCAGGGCCGATAGATTTGACAGAGTGAATACTGCGTCATGTGAGAACATAGTCACGCGTATGACAGGATCCGCAGCCTTTCTTTCTACCATAACAAAAAGCACACATAAAATAAGTCCGCCCGTCATGATCATCCAGCCATACTTTGAGATAGAAAGATTCGTCAGACCATAGAGGAAAGCAATTATCATAACTATGTACAGGATATTGCCGGCCAGATCGAAATCGACTGACAGGACCTCAGTCTGACGTTCAGGTGCGCCTATGATTGCCAGCACCAGTGCGGCTATTGCTACGCCGCAGGTGACGAAGAAAATCGACTGCCAGCCAAGTCTGGTGTTCAGTACCCCGCCGACTACAGGCCCTACGGACAGGCCCACATATACGGCTGCTGTTGACAGGCCCAGAACTCTTCCCCTCTCAGATCCCGGGAAAACGCTGATAAGTATAGCGTTGTTAGTCGAAAAAATCATAGCTGCTGCCACGCCCTGCAACACTCTTAAAGCAAGCAGCATCCATATAGTGGTAGAAAAAGCACATAAAAAAGACAAGACCGCAAAAGTGCTGATCCCGATAATAAGCACCTTCCGCCTGCCTTTTGCATCTGCTATCTTACCCATAGGAACGCTGAAGGCCGCCACCGCTATGGTGAAAGCCGTGACCACCCAGCCGACCATGGCGCCACTGACTTGAAACTGCTCCTCAAGATTCGGTATGGACAGATTCAGGGCGCTACCCATGAATGTAGTGATAAACGATGTCACTACAGCCATGCGGAGCACATTATGCTGTTTTTTTTCTTGAACTTTATCCATAAATCGGCCCGATCCTGCCTCGCTTCCTACTTCTTGGTGAACTCCGTATATATAGCTCTGACTGCTGCCAGATAATCCTTATCGTTGATGCCAAGGAGCATACTTATACCCGTTGAGCCATGGTCGATAAGCTTGACGTTGATTCTTTTGCTGGCAAGGGCACCCAGCACCTTCACAGCAATTGCCGGAGATGTGGCCATTTCCCGGCCCACTACGGCTACCATTGCCAGGCCGTTATCAGCAGTGACCTTGGATGCGCCTGTGGATGTCTTGATTATCTCGCTGATCTCATGGATCCTGCCTTTGATTTCCGCTTCATGTACGATCACATTAAGCGCGTCAACACCCGATAGGATGTTTACTATTCCTATACCTTTATCAGCAAATATTTTCATAATATCAGTTCTTATGGCTGGCTTCTCGTTAAGGCGATCCTTTTCCACAACTATGCTTGTGTACCCGCCATGACCGGAAATGCCTGAGATCTGCAGTACTGTCTGATAATAATCAGCGTTCTTCACTATGAGCGTACCTGGATCTTCTGGTTTGTCTGTGTTCTTGATGTTGATAGGAATTCCTACCTTCCTCACCGGGAATACCGAATCCTCCTGCATGACCTCGGCTCCCATGACAGAAAGTTCACGGAGCTCTTTGTATGTAATTATAGGCACGGCCAGTGGATCGCGTACTATCTTCGGATCAGCCATGAGCATCCCGCTGACATCTGTCCAGTTTTCATAGAGATCTGCCGAGGCCGCCTCTGCCACAATGGCGCCGGTAATATCAGACCCACCTCTTGGGAAAGTGCATATTCTCCCTGCCGGGTCTGTGCCGTAAAACCCCGGTATCACGGCGTTCTCATGGTTTTCAAGCTCGTACGCAATAGCTTTCTCTGTTTTATCAGCCAGGAATTCCCCTTTGTCGTCAAAAAATACTATGCCGGCGGCGTCAACAAAATCGTAATTCAGGCAAGCGCTCATTATCTTAGCGCAGAGGTATTCTCCGCGGCTTATGAGATATGGGTCACCGGCTCCCTCTCCGTAATTCCTGTATATTTCCTTCATTTCATTGTCAAGGTCGAAATCTATTCCAAGTCCTCGAATTATCTCGCGAAATCTGGTGGCGATTTTTATTAGAAGGCCTTCCTTATCCTCATCGGGATCTGTGCATTTAATAAGCATGTCTGTTACCTTGGAATCGTTGTTCCTGCGCTTTCCCGGCGCTGAAACCACCACGAACCTCCTCGTGTCCTCACTCTTAACAATTGCAGCCGCCTTCTTGAACTGGACTGCATTAGCAAGGGATGATCCCCCGAACTTGACAACCTTCAGATCTGCCGCTTCCTGTATGACAGGCGCCAGATCCTCCTCGTGGATCATCCTGATATCATAAGGTGTTGACTGATATACGAAGTAGTTGAGCCAGTTGGAATACAGCAGATTGGCGCAGGAACGCCACCGAACTACCGGTTCCCTGGTATCATCGTCATCAGGGAAATAATTACAAGGCACAGCAGGATCCAAGCCCTCTTCTTTATCCCTCTCATATTCCTTCAGCAGCGTGTCCCAGTCATATTCCGAATGGCCCATGACGAATATCTGCCTGTCGCTTTCAGATTTAACGCAGAAGACTCCCGCCTCATCTGAGCTGGCGATTATTTTCAGAGCCGGCACCGCCTCTATATCCTCCCTCAGAACTGTGGTGTTCCTCGAATGAGGCACATAAAAAGTATCGTCAAAACCTCTGAAAAGCATGCCGTTCTTATAGTCCAGATGGTGTTCGAATACACCTGACAATTTTTCTTTAAGAATGTGTTTGCTTATGCCGTAGTGATAGTAAAGGCCTGCCTGAGCACCCCAGCAAATATGGAAAGTGCTGTGGACGTGGCTTTTGCTCCACTCCATTATCTCACAAAGTTCATCCCAGTAGTCGACTTCTTCGAAGTCCATAAGTTCCACAGGCGCGCCGGTTATTATCATGCCATCGTAATAATTATTGCGGACCTGGTCAAAGGTCTTGTAGAAGGCTATCATATGTTCTTCTGATGTATTGGCCGCTTTATGAGTGCTTGTCTGTAAAAGTTCCAGCTCCACCTGGAGCGGCGAGTTCCCGAGAAGTCTCGTAAGCTGTGTCTCTGTGTCGATTTTAGTCGGCATCAGATTCAATATTAAAATCTGCAGGGGCCTTATATCCTGAGTCATAGCCCTTACATCTGTCATAACGAAAACATTCTCACGGGTCAGCGTATCCACTGCCGGCAAATTATTAGGAACTTTAATTGGCATATATTCGTCTCCTTGCTGTATATTTATGCGGTTTGTTCCGCAAATGATGCATACAG
>NZ_SNXO01000005.1 GCF_004362975.1 Aminicella lysinilytica
AACAACAAGAGACCACATTCATTTAACAATGGTTTACCACCAGCTAAAGTCGCATAAAAGGCGCATGCCTATTACAATTTTGCTTGACCAGAACAGAGTTAAATGAAATATCCACATACTTGATAACATCCTCAACCTCTGCATGCATAGGAATGCGCAGAAGCACAGTCTTCTTCCCCTGCTTCCTTGCCATGTCGCAATAACCGGCGATATTCTTCACGCGGGAATCCGCCATAAAGTCCACCTTAGGATCCGCCGCGATCATCCGGCACATTTCCGGATCCGCGCACATACCCTTTGTTACTATCATAAGGGAGCAACCGCCGTGATCCTTGGTGATCTCCGCAACGGCGTCAAGATTGCCCTGAAGTTTTTTCAAATCTACTACTAATTTCGGATACATTTTTCCACTCCTTTTTCAATCAACTATATCTTACTCCACCCGGTTCGGGCAGTTGCGTCTGGTACAATGCTTGCAATCATGCGTACAGTCACCCATATACTGACCCTGAGTGCCATCCGAGTCGGAATTTGTGGCCCACTTACCCTGAAGGCCCTGGCCCGCCTCGATGCCCGCCTTGGCAGGATCCGCACTGGCCCCTGCAGGCCCGCGGCTGTTAGCACCGCCGATAGGCTCCTCCTCTTTGAAAGCAGTCATATCATAGCCGGCCGCCTCGCACTCCTCTATATGCTTCCTGTACTCCTCGTCCCGCTGGACCTTTTCCTCGTACTCCTCTTCCACAGCCTTCATGTAGATCGGGATCTCCACGCCCTCTTCCTTCTTCTCAGGGAACTTGAAATCCAGACTCTGCTCCAGCAGCTTAATAGCCGCCTCCCGGTACTTCTTGGACAAAACGCCCAATGAAGCCATGATGTATTCGTTGTCTACGAGGATCTTGGCGTGATCTGTTGGGAACAAAAGCATGCCTGTCTCGTTGTGTCTCGCGATCTGTTTCATGATCTCGACTCTGTGAGGCAGCCGCGTCAGGGCTCCGCCCGTGCCGACGATGTACTTCACCTGAGTCAGGTCCTTGCCCTCGGCCACAGTACTTCTGCCCGAAGGTCCGTATATATATCTGATCTGTCCCGCGTGGCGCTCTGTGGCCTTGGTCACAGCCTCCAGAGTCAGCCTCTCTACGAACTTGATCTCATCCTCGGTCTTAGGAATGGCAACGTAACTCTCCAGGACCTTGTCCATGTCGATGCCCATTTCATTGCACTCCTCACGGAGCTTCTCCTCACCGATAGATTCTATTACTTTGTACCTGTTTACGTAAACGCCCAAGTCTCCCTCGACAGTACGCTTAGCCTTCGGCTCCGGCGATACCATGATCCTGGCCACTTTGTCCGATTCAACTGCCACAGAATGCAGGTCCGTCGTAGCTCCGCCAACGTCCAGAACTATCAGGTCTCCGATGCAGTCATAGAGCAGCTTGGTGCACTCCATAACAGCTCCCGGCGTTGGGATTATCGGTCCACTGACCATGTCACGCACGTGCTCCATGCCCGGCGCGTGAGTAATATGCTGCTCAAAAGCCTGCTGGATCACTTTCCTGCAAGGCTCTACGTTCAGGTCGTCGATTTTCGGGTATACGTTCTCAACATTATACAGCTGCTCGCCGCTTTCCTCGTCAAAGATCAGCTTCATTTCTTCCTGGTTCTCGATGTTGCCGGCGTAGATTATCGGCGTCTTGAGTCCCATGGCTCTGATCATCTCGGCGTTGTCCAGGGCCGTGTCGCGCTCGCCGTAATCAACGCCTCCGGCGATGAGTATCAGGTTAGGGTTGATCTCTTTGATCTTGGCAATGTCGGTCCGTCTGAGTTTGCCCGCAGTAACAAAATGTATAATGCCGCCGGCTCCCAGAGCCGCCTCTTTGGCCGCCTTGGCGGTCATGTCGTAGACCAGACCGTGGACAGTCATCTTCAGCCCGCCTGCGGCGGAGGAAGTTGCCAGCATGTCGTCATACTCCAGACTGTCAATTTTCTTTTTGTTGCAAAGATCGTCTATGGCTCCCTGGAGGCCGACTCTTACGTCGCCGTCCATGACAGAGGTAGGCGCCTGACCCTGACCCCAGAAGACCGGTTTGTCCGTGTTCAGATCCGTGAATGCGTTGACTACTGTCGTGGTCGAGCCTATTTCTGCTACTAAAACGTCTACTCTCATTTTCTACCTCTCTATATATTCTAATGACGCGCGGCCGCATCCTGCGCCCGCGGTACTTATATTCAAAAATCAAATACGGAGCGGGCATTTGCCCGCCCCATAAAAAGTTCCGGTTATGTGACTGTTCGTCTGACTGAAGACTACTCGTCCTCGTCGATTCCTACCAGATGTCCTCCCTCAGGAAGGTCGCCACGTCTTCTCATTGCTTCTTCGCAAAGGAATGTAGCTACATCGATACCATGAGAATCTCTTCCGAATCCTTCATCGATTCCGGTTGCTCTTGCGTCCTCAGGACTTACCTGAGTTCCGCCTGCACAGATAATTACCTTATCTCTGATGCCCTTCTCGATAGCCAGCTCGTTGATTCTCTTCATGCTCTTGTAATGGATGTTGTCATGTGAAATGATCGTTGATGCAAGTATAGCGTCAGCGTTCAGCTCAACAGCAGCGTCAACCAGCTTCTCTACAGGAACTGAAGTTCCAAGGTAATTAACCTCGATGCCCCACTTCTCGATTCCGCCGTGCTTGATGTTGATGATCTCACGCAGACCTACGGAATGCTCGTCATCTCCAACAGTTCCGCATACTACTGACATGTGATGATCCTTGAACTCTTTGTACAGGATCTCATCTGACAGATGATGTGGTGGTGGAGGCAGTACCAGTGAATCAGGGTCGATATCGAATGTTACCTTGCCCTTGATCTCGATTCTTGTACCCTCTGCAGGGTGCATGATCTCTTTACTGATTACTTCAGGCTTGTCCAGACCCAGCTTCTCAGCGATCTGAAGGCCTGTAGCCTCTGCTGTTCTGACATTTGTAGGAACGCACATTGTCAGCATTACTACGCCGTCTCCGCACCATTCCATTTCAGGCTTGATTGCTTTTCCGTCAAGATATTTCTTAACTTTCTCAAGTCTTACATTTACATTATCTACTTCATCAAGCTCGTCAATGTAAACGATCTTGCTTCTGTCTTCGAATGTGCATCCGCCGATCAGAGCTGATGGGTTCTTAGGATCTCCGCCGTACTGCTCAACATTGTTGTATCCAAAGTGTGCAGTTACAGGAGCCATGTAGTCCTCTTCTCTCGGGAAGATGAATCCATAACCAACGCCGCCCTTGATCTTTCTTGCGATGCCGTCGCCGTTTCTTGCAGGATATTTAGCAGAGTCTACGAAGAATCCCTGCTCAACTGCGTTGAAATATCCGCCAACTTCTACGATCTCTTCCATGAACAGGCAAGCTCTCTCTTTAATGTCTCTTGCCATTTCTCTCAGAGGACCGTCCTTCTTCAGCTCAACTAACTCATTGAAACCATCCATGTAAACCAGCGCCTGTTTAGCGTTGTCGATAGCTTCCATGTTGTAGATGTGCCAAGGAACGTTTCTGCCTTCATCCGGTGTGATTGTTGACTGAATGTCAGCGCTTGTCAGCTTGGAAATAACCATGTTCATTACATGAGTTACTGTAGCTTCTCTTACTGATGAGCAAACATACTTAGTCGTCTGCTGTGCTCTCATCTTGTATCTGTCGCAGATGTCTCTCAGTGCTACTGCGTAAGGCAGGTCAAGGTACATAGCAGGTGCAGGTGCTGCATCTGGCGGTACTGTTGACAAACTGATATTTTCAGGTTTGATACCAACCTTCTCTGAGAACAGGGAGTTGATGGCATGCTGAACGATAAGCTCAGGCATTACCTTCCATGCTTCTCTTGCAGTTGCGTTAGCATTATGAGCTCCGTCGATCTGAAGAATGTTAGCCCACTCCAGAATCTTCTTGGATTCGCATGCGTCTACGAAAGATCTTACGCAGTTGATATCTCTGTAAAGTACATTGTACTGTGGATCCTGATGAGCGCCGTTGATTCCTTCTTCAGCGAACATAACAGCTACGTCCGGTCCTGCAACTCCTGAAACGTATGAATGGTAGTTCAGTGGACGACCTACTTCATCCTCGATAAGATCCAGAGCCTTTCTCTGAGCTCTTACCTGTTTCCTTGTAATAGGAACTCCGCCTATACCCTGTGGTGTACCTTCCATAAGTCCATCGATATGGGACTGTCCCATATGTCTGATAACCATTATATGGTCAGCGCCATGCCAAGCGGCCATTCTCATTCTTCTGATATCATCTTCGAATCTTCCTGATGCGATCTCTGTAGTGATTACAGGGAGCGGCTGAGGATCGATGTCATCGAAGAATTTAGCCGGTGGTAGTGGAACGCCATTCTTAAGTGGCTTGGACATATCATGGAATTCGAAAGGACCCATCTTAAGATTAGGTGCAGGTTCTCTCCATGTCCAGTTATGTCTTCTTGGTTCGTATTTATCAAGATCCTTCAAGACCTCTCTAACATCCAACTTTTCGTTGCGATCTAAAATCATATCTGCCATCTTATTTGCCCTCCTTGAACATTGCTACTGCGTCATCCCAGTATTCGCCGCGAGCCATTGCCTCAGAAGTCTCTCTTATTGAGATATTCTTAGCCTTAGAAACCTTGTACAGGATATTTCCTGTTCCATGGCCCATGAGTCCTCTGTCCATAGCGCCTTCTACAATTTTCTGAGTGTCAAGGGATGATACTCCCATGCGGAGAAGTACTGCTCTTTCAACTGAAGGAGTAGTGTTTTTTCTTCCCAGCTCAAGAAGAGGGTCAACAACCTGGGCAGTCATTTCCCAGAATCTGTCATACAGTTCTTTGTCGGAAAGGTTAGCAATATGCTTTCTTCTTTCCTGAAAATCGTCTTCTCTTATCATTCTTTTTTCTCCTTTTGTTCACCGGGTAAGACCCGGTATCCAACTTAGCGTATATCTTTTACAGACCTAATGTCTTCTTAACAAAATCTACGTCAGTTTTTGTCTCTTCAGCCAGGAACTTAAGGTCAGCATCTGTCGGTGTGACGTCTGCATGCTTCTTGGCTGCTTTCTTGATCAGTGACTGTCTGAAATGATTCAGGTCAGCGTCGTGGCACTGGATCATACCAGGGTTTGCAGGGAATACTACGTTTACGCCCGGCTGATCTTCTTTAGAAGGATCTCCGAACTTCAGCTCGATGCCATTGTCTCTTGCGAAAGAAAGCTGTGGCTGAATGTGTTTGCCTGCTCCTGTGTACTCAGTCTCACTGATAACAAGGATAGCGTCTTCAGGAAGCTCCTGAGCCAGTGAAAATGCTGCTGCGAGAGCTGTATTTCCCGCAGGTCCTCTTTCGATTCCCTCAAGCTGAGCCAAAGTCTCTGTCATATACATAACTTCGCCCTGCTTAACTGTTACATAACGGTCCATGTAACGAAGAGGTCTTGCTGCACTTCTTGGAACGTCTGAATGGTCAGGATCTGTTGCGTATGGTACGCCGAATCCAGTATGACCTGTAGTGCATGACTTCAGGTTGAACTGCTTGTCTGATGCCATCGAAAGTCCTGTCAGATCGATAGAAGCTGCTACCATAGTTGTGTCTACAGCACCTGCTTTGATCAATCCACGGGCAGTTCCTGTCATCATTCCGCCGCCTGCGTTAGTGCATACTACCATATCAGGGTCTTTGCCAACCTTCTCGCGGCACTGCATAGCTATTTCATAGCCCAGAGTCTCGATGCCGGCAATGCCGAATGGTGAGTAAAGTGAAGCGTTGAAATATCCTGTGTCCTCAAGAACGCTCAGGAATGTGTAGAACAGTTCAGGTCCAACTGTCAGCTGGATAACCTCTGCTCCGTAAGCTTCGCATTTTCTTGCTTTTTCTATGATTTCAGGTTGTCCTACTCCGTGTGAGTCGTAGCACTCCTGAACGATGATGCAGTCAAGTTCCTGCATAGCTGCCTGTGAAGCAACGGCTGCGCCGTAGTTTCCTGATGTAGCAGCGATTACGCCTTTATATCCAAGCTTCTTGGCATGAGCAACTGCGCATGCAGCTCTTCTTGCCTTGAAACTTCCTGATGCGTTGCAAGCTTCATCCTTAGCGAAGATTCTTGCGCCGTAGCCAGGTTTGGCATATTTTCTTGAAAGAGCGGAGATGTTTCTCAGCTCGATAAGAGGTGTATTTCCTACATCTGTTCTTGCCTGGATCCTTGCACACTCGTCAAGAGTGTAACCTGTAGATTTCATCAGCGCTTCGTAATCGAATGCGATGGAACCTGATTCGAATTCATTGTAGTCAAGTCCGAGTGCCTTCAGATTGATATCATTGGATCTCGCCATGACGGAATCATAATCTTTTGCTAATGCCATTATTTGTCACCTCCACGCACGATCTCTCTTAGCTGCTTGTCGATCTGGATGATCTCTGGGACAAATTTGCCATAGCTATGAGTATAATAAGGACCAACTTCTATAAGTGTGCCCTTTTCCAAGCGGCCTACAGCCGTCTTGACAGTTACAACATCACCGATTTCAGCGTCTGCCTGCAGTTCGCCCTTAGTCCACATTTCAAGATCACATTTCTTGGTGTCCTCAGGGATCTTGCCGGTTCTTTCATCGGCCTTAAGTACGACAGTGTGAATGCGTACCCAATCTCCTTTTTTTGCCATTGTTTATTTTCTCCTGTTTCTAACTTTCCCTGCATAACATGATGTAGTCGGGCGAAGATATCCTCCCCGCCCGAACAACATGCGTAAAAATGTAAGGATTCAATTATTTAACTAATTTGCAATCTTCGTCGATCTGATCTCTGAAGTCTCCCATGATAGCATGAGGAACTGGGATGTCGATCATTGTCTTAAGACCTGGTTTAGCGTTGATAACCATAGGTATGCAGTTCATGATCATAGCCATAGTTCCGATTCCGCCTTCGATCTCAGGGTTGTTAGCCATGTTTACTGGTGGAACGCTGTCGAGGATGACATAGTCTCCTGTGTGTACTCCAACCTGTTCAGGCTCGATCTGCTGTGGATGATCCATATCGATCTTTCTCTCGCCGTCAACGATTCCCCAGCCCTTCATAGCTACGCCTGCAACTGATCCTTTAGCAGCGAATCCATAAGGTGACTTTCTGTCAACGTCTGTTACGATAGGCTCCATGTCCTGTCCGAACTCGTCAAGCTTCCAGCCAAGAGCTTCACACATCATACCAACTGACTCAGCAAATCCAACGTGTCCAGCCATTGTTCCGTCTGCTTTTCTCTTATTGAAATCTTCAACGCTTACGCCGATTCCCTGCTCTTCCATAACAGCAGGTCCGAAAGGTGAAAGACTGTTAACTCTTCTTGAAGTGATGTGGTCAACTGACTCGCATGCTGAAGTCCAGAGGATAACCAGCAGGTCCATGATCAGACCAGGGTTGATGCCTGTTCCAAGAACTGAAACGCCATTCTTCTTAGCACACTCATCAAGTTTCTTAGTAAGTTCAGGCTCCTGAGCCTTAGGATAAGCCATCTGCTCAGCTGAAGTGATTACGTTGATGCCCTTCTCCATAACGAAGACAAGCTTGTCATATACTTCTTTAGTAAATGAGTTTGTGCAAACTACAACGATGTCTGCTGATCCCTTTTTAATTACATCCTCAGGAGTTCCAACGATTACGTCAGCTCTGTTGCCCTGCTCGATGCCCGGAACTACGTCATACAGATTCTTGCCTACTTTGTCGCCTATATCAATAGCACCGACAATGTCAACACCCTGTTTCTTGCATAACATTTTTCCGATTCCGCCGCCCATAGCGCCTAATCCCCAAAGGATTACCTGTACATTTTTCATTTGCTTTTCTCTCCTTTAACATTAATTTAAAATATAATAATTAACTATTTATGACGAGTCCGTCAGAACCCGCGCTACTTTTATATAACGCAAGTCCTATGCCAATTAAAAACATGTATACATTACACACAAACCTTCCTGTGGACACAAAAAATAGTGGCTTTTTACGCTTTAGTGCACAAAAAACCACTACATAACTGTTTAATTATCTAATTCTTTCTGTCTGCCAGCATTTGCCATCGTGCCTGGTAACCAGTTGGTGCAAATATTTTTGCGATTTTACTGCAAATATTTTTGCGATTTTGTATTTTTTCAAATACTATTACTCTTTTATACCGTATTTCTTCAGTTTATGCTGCAGGGTCTGCCTCTTTATCTGCAGTATTTCAGCCGATTTGGAAACATTTCCGCCTTCGCTTATCATTACGCCCCTGATGATCTCCTTCTCCAGGTTGCTCATGTATTCATTAAGCGGTCCCTGGCGGTCCCACTGCTCTATGTCTTTGCCCAGCGCCTGCACCTGCATTGGCATCTGCAGAAGCCTGTCCGTCAGCACATGCTCTGTCTCCGCCATGGATACGGACTGGACTATTATATTCTCCAGCTCCCTGATATTGCCGGGATAGTCGTACTTGCAAAGCCTTGCCATCGCAGCCTCCGACACCATCCAGACTTCCTTGTCAAACCTTTTGTTATGCTTGTCCAGAAAGGCATCCGTCAGGACGGGTATGTCGTCTTTCCTGTTCCTCAGAGGCGGGATGGAAATGCTGACTACATTCAGCCTGTAATACAGGTCCTTCCTGAGCTTGCCCTCGGCCATGAGCACCTCCGGCGGTTCGTTGACCGTGGCGATGATGCGCACATCCACGGGAATGTCCGTGGTGCCGCCAACGCGCCTGATGTAATCCTCCTGCAGCACGCGCAAAAGTTTGCTCTGCAGTTCGTAGGGCATGGCGCTGATCTCGTCCAGGAGCAGTGTCCCGCCGTTGGCCTGTTCGAAAAGCCCGGCCCTGTCAACGGCTCCGGTAAAGCCGCCTTTTGTAGTGCCGAATAGTATACCCTCCAGCAAAGACTCCGGCAATGCCGCGCAGTTCTGTGCCAGGAACGGGTTCTCACGCCTGCTGCTGGCATAGTGTATGCTTTGCGCAAAGAGTTCTTTACCTGTTCCGGTCTCGCCGTAAATGAAGACCGAGGCGTTGTTCTTGGCTGCCCGCTTGGCCCGCTCGACTATAGCCGCGAAGGTTCTGTTTTGTCCTATTATATCCTCAAAGGTGTATTTCTTGATGGTCGGCGTCTTGGTGGCTTTGGTTGTGCCGAGTTTGTCTCCCTGCAATTCTAGTATGGTGTCGCTCATGGATCTGATGTTGGTAATGTCCCTGGCTACCTCGATGGCTGCAACCGTGCGTCCTTCGACGTTTACCGGCACGGTACTGTTTATAGTCGTAACTTCCTTGCCGTAAAGGTTGGTATAAGTCTGCTGCTTATTTTTGGTGGCCACTCTTTTCTTGAGTGCATGGTACATGGTGCTCTCGCTCAGCCTGACCCCCGGAAAGGCCTTATGGAACTCCTTGCCCACTACATCCGTCACGTTGATCTTCTCGTTTTTCGCCATGGCCTCATTGTAAAACAGACCTACGCCGTCTCTATCAACAATATAAACGCCCTCATCGACAAGTTCGATGAGTTCTTCTATTATTTTTTTATAAGCAGTTTCATCCATGTTCGGTACCTCCAATACTTGTATTTTACACTATTCTCGGCTTTAATGCAAATTAATTTGCACTGATTGCCAGTTGATTATTTCCTCTTATTATTGTATATTGTTAATTGACAATTTATCACCTGGAGGTACTAACATAAATGAGAATACGTAAGAAAACAAATGGACTTAATGATATGGCAAGCGACGAACTGGATTTCATCGCCGGCGTTTCAGACGCTTTGGCCCATCCGGTCCGCCTGGAGCTTTTCAGATATATAATGCAGAAGAACAAGACCATGGATCTGGTCTGCACCAAGGACCTAGTCGGCGCCTTCGACTACGCTCAGGCCACCATCTCTCAGCACATGAAAAAACTTGTCCAGTCCGGTCTCGTTGAGATCAAGAAGCAAGACAAGTTTTCCTATTTCTATGTCAATCTCGGCATACTCATGCAATACATCGACGACGTGAAACGCTACTCAGTCGTATAACGGCGAAAGCGCGGGTGTACTTGAGCGTTAGGAGCGGCCGCCCGGCTATACCCACTCGGCTCCTTCCGTATAAACAACGAAATGATCCCGGATCTCCACATAGCCGCCTTTGACAACGGCAGTCTTCAGCCCTTCCGGGCCCGCCGGCCCGCCGGCTTCCCTGAGCTTCACTTTGCCGTTCTCCTTTAAAAGCTTGCAGCACCAGACATGGCGAGGCATATAGCCTTCCTCGCCACCAACTGTATCTGCCATAAGTATATCTACATCACCCGAATAAAACATCGAATCAGGCGTTATGATCTCCAACTTAGCGCTGCTCATATCAATTCTCCCCGGATTCCTGTGATTCCTTGAATTTTTCCACTACCTCATCTATACCGCCTGCGAAGAAGAACATCTCCTCAGGAATATCATCATGCTCGCCATCCAGGATCTCTTTGAATCCACGGACAGTTTCAGACAATGGAACATATTTGCCCTCCATGCCTGTAAACTGTTCAGCCACTGTGAACGGCTGTGACAGGAATCTCTGGATTTTCCTTGCTCTGGATACGGTCAGCTTATCTTCCTCAGACAATTCATCCATTCCCAGAATAGCAATGATATCCTGCAAGTCCTTGTATTTCTGCAGAACCTCCTGCACACGGCGGGCTGTTTCATAATGCTCATCGCCTACAATTAGAGGATCCAGTATTCTGGAAGTCGATGCCAGAGGATCTACGGCCGGGTAAATTCCCAGTTCTGTAATGGCACGATCCAATACGGTCGTGGCGTCCAAATGGGCAAATGTCGTAGCCGGAGCCGGGTCCGTCAGATCGTCAGCCGGCACATATACCGCCTGAACAGAAGTGATTGAGCCATCCTTTGTTGACGTGATACGCTCCTGCAAAGCGCCCATTTCATTGGCCAGGGTCGGCTGGTAACCTACGGCTGAAGGCACACGGCCCAGCAGAGCGGAAACCTCAGAACCGGCCTGAGTGAATCTGAAAATATTATCTATGAACAAAAGTACATCCTGCTTTTCTTTATCGCGGAAGTATTCTGCCATCGTCAGTCCTGTCAGAGCTACACGCATTCTCGCTCCAGGAGGTTCGTTCATCTGGCCGAAGACCATGGCTGTCTTTTTCAAAACGCCTGACTCGGTCATTTCGCCGTATAGGTCATTGCCCTCTCTGGTACGCTCGCCTACGCCGGCGAATACGGAAATACCGCCGTGCTCTGTAGCGATGTTATTGATAAGCTCCTGAATAAGAACGGTCTTGCCTACGCCGGCACCTCCGAAGAGTCCGACTTTACCGCCTCGCGTGTATGGAGCTATCAGGTCGATTACCTTGATGCCCGTTTCGAATATCTGTGATGAAGTATCCTGATCCTCGAAGGCAGGAGCGCTTCTGTGAATAGGCGCTTTCTGCTTGGTGTTCACAGGTCCCTTCTCATCTATTGGCTCTCCCAGAACGTTGAACAGTCTTCCCAGAACCTCAGGTCCTACAGGAACTTCGATAGGGTTACCTGTATCATAGGCTTCCATACCCCTTGCCAAGCCATCAGTTGAGGATAGGGCTACACACCTTACCTCATCATCGCCCTTATGCTGGGCTACCTCGGCAACGATGGTTTTACCGTCGTTCAGCTTGATCTGTATAGCGTTCTTCAATTCCGGCAGTTCGTCCGGATGGAACTTGATATCTATTACCGGTCCGATAATCTCATGTATTCTTCCTTTATTCAATTATCTTTCCTCCTAACTCTGTGCCTCTGAACCAGAGACTATTTCAATAATTGCATCTGTTATCTGCGATTGTCTTGCTCTATTATACTTGACCTGGAGCATAGTCAGCATATCGCTGGCGTTGTCGTTGGCGTTTTCCATGGCCTGACGTCTGGCGGCATGCTCACAGGTGGCTGACTCTATAGCCGCGCTGTAGAGATGAAGCTGGAAGTACTTGGGAACGAGATATCTGAATACTTCCTCCGCCGATGGTTCATACTCGATAGAGTGAAGTGGCTGCGGCCCGGCGTCTTTATCTTCGCCTTCTTCGAATCCTTTGCCTTCTGCCTTGTCTATGAGCGCATCCTCAGCCTTCTCGTCGGCCTTGATCTCATTCATGTCTATAGGCAATATCCTCCGCGTGGTGACTTCCTGCTTCAATGTGTTGATGTAAGAAGTATACACCAGAATGATCTCATCGATCTCCCCGGCCAGATATTTCTCTATAAGTGGTCCTGCAATATCCTGAGTCTCTTCGAAAGTCACAGTATCAGCAGTTCCGTCATGTTCGATCAGTATGTCATAGTTCATCCTCTGGAAATGTTCTCTTCCCTTGGAGCCTATTGTGACCAGCTTGGCGTCATGATGAGCTTCCTTTATCAACTTCTCCGTATATCTGATTACGTTTCCATTGAAACTGCCGCAGAGGCCCGTACTGCTGGTCATGATCACAAGACAGGTGGTCTTGATCTCACGGCTGCCTACGAGGAACTGCTTCGGCACGCTGGCGGCATTATCAAAAGTCTCATCCATAGAAGCCTTGATGCGATCCAGGAACAGTTTACTGTGTTCATAGACTGCCTTGGCTCTGCGCAGTTTGGCGGCAGAGACCAGCTTCATAGCGTTGGTTATACGCTCAGTGCTGTTGATGCTTCTGATTCTTCGCTTGATGCCCTGCATTTGCTCAGCCATTTACAAAACCTACCTTCTTGAATTCGGTAATGCCTTTAGTCAGTAATTCTTCCGTTTCCTTAGGCAGATCTCCGGTTTCCTCGATAGTCCTTCTGACCTCAGGGAAGTGGTCGTCCATATACGGATAGAACTGTGATTCAAAGCTCTTGATCTGATTTACCGGTATGTCGTCCAGCAGTCCGTTGACCGCTGCGTAAATTATCATCACCTGCAATGCTACATCCAAAGGTCCATACTGGCCCTGTTTCAATATCTCCATGATGATGCTGCCGTGATCTAACCGCCGCTTGGTGTCAGCGTCTATATCAGAACCAAACTGTGAGAATGACTTCAGTTCTGTATACTGAGCCAGCATCAGTTTGATCTTGCTGGATACCTTCTTCATGGCCTTGATCTGAGCGTTTCCTCCTACACGGGATACGGAAATCCCGGCATTTATGGCCGGTCTCTGTCCTGCAAAGAACAACTCGTTTTCAAGGAATATCTGGCCGTCTGTTATGGATATTACGTTTGTTGGTATGTATGCTGCTATATCTCCGGCCTGGGTCTCGATTATCGGCAAAGCCGTAAGAGAACCGCCTCCTAATTCATCCGACAGTTTGGCTGCTCTTTCCAGCAGTCTGCTGTGAAGGTAGAATACGTCGCCGGGATATGCTTCTCTTCCTGGTGGTCTGCGAAGAAGTAATGACATGGCTCTGTAGGCCACGGCATGCTTAGACAGATCATCATAGACGATCAGCACATGCTTGCCCTGGTACATGAAATACTCGCCCATAGCGCAGCCCGCATAGGGTGCGATGTACTGCATAGGCGCTACCTCGCTGGCCGTAGCCGATACGACGATAGTGTACTTCATGGCGTCTTTCTTTTCCAAAGTTTCCACCAGCTGGGCTACTGTAGACTGCTTCTGACCTATGGCTACATAGATGCAGATGACGTCCTTGCCCTTCTGGTTCAAAATGGTATCTATGGCGATGGCTGTCTTACCTATCTGCCTGTCGCCTATGATCAACTCACGCTGACCCCTGCCTATAGGGATCATGGAGTCAATGGCTTTGATTCCGGTCTGCAGTGGTTCCTTGACTGGCTGCCTGCGCAAAACGCCCGGAGCCGGACTTTCTATAGGCCTGTGCTCTGTGGTGTCGATGGCGCCTTTGCCGTCGATAGGTTTGCCTAAAGCATCTACGACTCTGCCGATAAGGGCTTCGCCAACGGGTACCTCAACTACCGTGCCTGTAGGTTTGACTATGTCGCCTTCGCCTATCTGACGGTCGTCGCCGAGTATTACCGCGCCCACATTATCCTCTTCCAAATTGAGGGCCATGCCATAGACATTGTGTGGAAACTCCAACAACTCACTGGACATGCAGTGACTGAGCCCGTAGACCCTGGCGATGCCATCGCCTACCTGCATTACAGTACCGAAGTCAGAGATATCCATTTCATTCGTATAATTCTTGATTTGATCCTTGATCAATCCGCTTATTTCATCGGGTCTTAAATTCATAGAAGTCTCTCCCTTCTAGCTATTTTTTATCTGTTCTGCCAGCTTATCAAGCCGCGAACGCAATGATGCGTCGACGATTTTCCCGTCAACGAAGATCTTAACTCCGCCGATGAGGCTGGTATCTACTTTATTCCTGAGCATTACATTCTTCTGCAAAAGTCTGCCTGTTTCTTCCTGGAATTTCTTCATCTGAGCATCGGTCAGTTTGACTGCGGAATATATTACTCCCTCGCCTATGCCGGTCTCCTCATCGAAGATATCACAGTACTGTCTGACAATATTATGGAAATTATACTGCCTGTTCTTATCAATAAGGATACAAAGAAATGACAGGACCTCCTTGGAGATCTTGCCTTCGAAGATTTCCTTCATCATTTCCTTCTTGGATGCGTTAGATATGGCAGGGTTGATCATAAGCTTGTCGAAATCCTTCTCTTTCTCGAAGATCTTATCAAGCTGTATCAATTCATCCTTGACTTCATCAACGCTACCGTTGTCATCAGCCGCTTCAAAAAGAGCTGTGGCGTATATCCTTGCTATTCCTATTTCCATGGCTCATCCTCAGCTTCCTCGATGATCTTATTGACGATTTCCTCATGGTCATCAGGCGTGATTTCCTTTTCCATTATCTTGCCTGCAGCCATAATAGCCAGGTCGCTGACTTCTTCCTTAAGCTGCTTGCGGGCATTGAACCTTTCCCGCTCGATCTCTTTGTCGGAATGTTCTATAGCCTTTCTCGCCTTTTCATTGGCCTCGTTGACTATGCCGTCAGCCTGGACCTTGGCCTCATCTCTCGCCTTCTTTATTATGGTTCTGCTCTCAATGTCGACATTGGCGATGCGTTCCTCATAATCCTTCAGTTTCTCATCGGCTTCCCGACTCTTGACTTCAGCATTATCAAGGCTGTCCTGGATGTCCTGCGATCTTTTCTCCATAAAATCATGGACCTTTTCAAAGAAAAAATGCTTCAGGATAAAGAATAAAACAATGAATGTTATCAATGAGAAAACAAAATTCCAATTAAGTTCTAGTAAACTCTGATACGCGCGCATGCTTTATCCTCCTTCCTGCTGTTACTGATCAGCCTCATAATTTACATTTTACCTAACAGTATGATCGATATTATCAAACCGAAAACCAACGCGGTCTCCATGATGGCCATAGCCAGTATCATATTGACCAGAAGTTTGCCCATGATCTCCGGCTGTCTAGACATTCCATGCATTGCACCGTTAGCTACGATGCCCTGACCAATTCCTACGCCCAGAGCTGCAAGTCCCATACATATGCCTGCACCAATTGCTATAAGTCCCATTTTTACTACCTCCATTAAAAACTATAATTTATATTATGGCCCTAACCGGCCTGTTCTAACTGTTTCGCCTGATGTTTAGCCAGCCGTTTCTCCTTGCTCTTCCTTCTGCGTTCCAGAGTCTCAGGTGACGTACCTTCCATGCCTCGCCGCAGATTGATCGCCGTCAGCACCGTGAATATGTATCCCTGTATCACCGGTTCGAACATATCGAAGAACAGATTCAAAGGTATTACTGTTACGCACCTTAGTATAGGTACCGGACAGAAGGTCGCGCTGATAGTCGACATAAGATTCAGCCACAGATCTACCACTATCATTCCTCCGAAGATGTTTCCGAAGAGTCGAAGAGCCAGAGTAACAGGGAAAGTCAGATCGCTGATCAGATCCATGATTATCATGAAAGAGAACGGATCCCGCATTTCGCTCAGTCTTCCGCCGATGCCCAGATGTCTGATGGCATTGTACTGGATAAGTACGAAGGACAGGGCCGCAAGGCCTGCAGTTATACTTACATCCGCCGTTATCGGTCTGAGGCCAATAAGGCCAAGACTGTTAGCACACACGAGCCACAGGATCAATGTGCCGAAATACGGCGCAAACGACCTGGCAAATTCTTTACCCAGGTTTTCTTCTGTGAATTTATATATCCAGCCTACGAACAATTCTACCAGGACCTGTTTGCCCTTAGGCACAGCCTGCAGATTGCTGCCCAGCCAGATACCGACTGCCGCCAGGATCACTGCCAGAATAATAGCATAGCATGTGCTCTCTGAAAGGAAGAACTTCCCGCTACTGCCGAAATATACTATTATCCGAGCTCCAAGCTCATTCAGATTCATATCCTAAACTGCCTCCTTTTTATAACTGATCAAGGCTCCAATTACTATTCCAAATACTCCTATGGCATAAGCCAGTAGTCCGTTAATACTTATCATATAGCACAGATATGCCACGCCGGCATAAATACACAAACGTAGTAGATATAATACTACTACGAGCCCCAGCCTTTTAGTGTTGACATATAAGACTACTATTCTCTTTAACAATTCCAGATTGACCAGCATGATCGCGACTCCGGCTATGAGCCCCATAAGGAACCCCTTATCGAAGCCTAAAATGAACAAAGACACGACTTCACATACGGCTGCATATATGCTGCAGATGATAAATATCTCTTTTCTCAACTGTAAATATCTGTCTTCATCCATTCGTCATTACCTCACATTATAATTCTTTTTTTCAAAAAGTAAAGCGTCAAAATCATTTAATTGTCGCTTTATGCAAAATTGTTGTTTCCCTTGCAATCAAAGGGCTCTAAGTTTCGCTTATCAATAAGCTGTCACTTATGATAAGGCTCGTTTCTATTGATTTTGAAACTACGATAGACCTGCTCCAGAAGTATGACTCTCATCATCTGATGAGGGAAAGTCATGTCGGAAAATGACAGTTTGAAATCTGCCCTTCTGCTGACCGCCGACGATAATCCCAGGCTGCCGCCTATAACGAAAGCAATGTCGCTTCTGCCCTCCAGGGCCAGGTCCCTTACCTTGGCAGCGAGAGCCTCTGAAGTGAGCTTTTTGCCGCGGATCTCCAGACTAATGACATACATACCGCTGTTTATTTTGTTCAGTATCTCCTGGCCTTCAGCGTCTATGACAGCCATTTCATCAGCCTCGCCGGCATTGGCCGCCAGCCGCGACTCCTTCAGCTCGACTATATTCAGACTGCAATAGCTGCCCAGCCTCTTGCTGTACTCGGCCACGGCGTCCTTCCAGTATTTTTCTTTCAATTTTCCTATACATATTATCGTAATATTCATATCTACACTTCTATAAGGGGGCTGGGATCGTCTCTGCGCACTACTGATAATTCCAGATCCCTGTCCACATAATAATCATTCTCAAACAAAATATTCTTCACGGTCAGATAGGCCTGCTCCGGGGTATTATTCTCGCTGCTCAGATGAGCCAGGACCACCTTAGGTGTTTTTTTACCATCCAGTGCGTCCAGCATGTGGCAGATGGTATTTCCGGCCGTCTCGTTGGACAGATGGCCCTCTTCCCCCAGGATCCTCTCCTGCAAAGGGTAAGGGTAGGAGCCCATCCTGAGGATGTTGACCTCGTGGTTGGCCTCCAGCACCAGTGTGTCCGCGTCTCTGATCTGGTCGAAGATGTCATCGGTAACGTAGCCTGTGTCTGTGACTATAGTCAGCTTACGTCCTTCATGAACAAAGGAATAGCCCATGGGTTCCAGAGCGTCATGGGAGAGGTCGAAGGGCACTACGGTAATGTCGCCGATATCGAAAGGATCTTCCTCCAGAAGCGGATGTATACGGTCAGGCGGCAGTTTATCCTCTATACATGAAAAAGTCCCCTCAGAGCCGTATATTTCAGCTTGAGACGCCTTCCTGCCTATCATCCTTATGCTCCTGACATGATCTATGTGTTCGTGAGTAAGCAATATGCCGTTAATGTCTTCCACCTGCAGCCCGTTTTCCTCCAGACCGGCAAGTATTCTCTTTCCGGCAATGCCTACATCGACGAGTAATGTTGTATTATCGCTCTCTACCATGTAGCAATTACCTGAACTGCCGCTGGCAAAAGAGCAAAACGAAAACCCCATATATCAGTTAGACCTCCTTAACAATATAGATGAATTATACCACTAATCCCGGAAATAACAAGAAATACATTGCACAAATATTCTTCTTTACCCTTGTGGTATTTTAGTGCATAATAGTATGAGATAGCAAAGGAGAATGACAATGGCGCAGGTTTTGAAAATGTACACGGACGGCGGCTGCTCGGGAAACCAAAGCAAAGAGAACTTTGGCGGTTGGGGCGCTATTCTTGAATACGGTGATAGTCGAAGGGAACTTCACGGCAGTAAGGCCAACACTACTAACAATCAGATGGAGCTCACGGCCGTTATAGAGGGTTTCAGGGCGCTCAAAAGGGAAGGACTCGTGATCAGGGTTTTCTCTGACAGTTCCTATGTGGCCAACTGCTTCCGTGACAAATGGTATGTCAAGTGGGAGAAGAACGGCTGGGTGAATACGGCTAAGAAGCCTGTGGAAAATAAGGAACTCTGGCAGGAGCTGATCGCTCTGGTCAAAAAACACGACGTTTCCTTCTACCGGGTCAAGGGCCATGTGAATCTGAACAGTAAAAGTACAGATATGGACGGGCTATATGAGAAATTCTGCAGCTGGAACGGCGCAGAATTCGATTTCGAAAGTTTCAAGTACATAACGGATATGAACAACAGGGCCGATGAACTGGCCAATGTAGGTATAAATGAAGCCCGCGGATAATACCGCGAGCTTTTTCATTACCATTGTTCTATTCTGTTTATCTGGCAGGCAGTCCATGTATATAGTTTACTGCGAAGTCATAGAATTCATCTTTCATCTCAGTCTTGCCCATCTGATCTTTCCTGGCCAGGTAAAGATTCCATCGGCAAGCCCCTTCTTCTACTCTTATGAGTTTGACCCTGTCATCATGGAGCTTTCCCCAGGAGTACTCCGGCCAGAATGCCAGTCCTACACCTGCACCTACAAGTTTGGCAACCATGTCAGGGCTTTCGCCTTCATATACTATGAGAGGCTCGAATCCCGCTGACAGACAATGACTTGCCATCATCGTGGAAAACTGCCTGTTTCTTTCCAGGCTTATGAATCCCGCATGTCTTATGTCCTCAAAGGTGATATTCTGCAGATCGCACAGATGCGAATCCACAGGAACTGCTACAAATATTTCCTCTGATAATACTGTCTCCTCATGTCCGGAATAATCCTTATCAAAAACAGAGGATATCCTTATATCCCAGTTCTCGTCTTCCTCATTCTGTGAAATATGGAAGCTGGCATCCAGATGTTCCCGCTTGAATTCACTGACTATATCAGTCATAAGCTCATGGCTGGCAAGGATATTCACTCTGACAGTCTTATTCTCCAGGCCGACTTTATCAGCCAGTTTCTGGGGGATATCGTCGAGGGCCTTGACCAGCGGCTCTATTTCTGTATAGAACAGCTTGCCCGTCTCACTCAGCCTGATATTACGGCCAACCCTATCGAAAAGCTTGACTCCCAGTTCATCGTCTAACTTCTTGATAGCCTGACTGATGGCTGGCTGGGCCACATGGAGCGCTTCTGCCGCTTTAGTCATATTCTGACATCGGGCCACCACCAGAAAATATCTTAATTTTAATATATCCATAGAGTAAATCTCCCTTAATGCTACCATCTCGCTCTAACTTAACTTATATTATATAGCATTTAATTACCTTAAGCACGATAATTTATTAATTATTCAATAACTATTTATTATCATTTGGCCATAATTCATAATTAAAGCAGGCGGATGTTTTACCCAAGAAAGAGAGCACCTACGCGCTCTCTTCCTCAGATGATTTATTTTATTCTACATTTGTGATCTTAATGATGATCTCAGGATTAAGCCTCCAGATTCTCTGAAGCTTCTTCCTTTTCTTTAGCTCTTCTTTCCATACAAGCTTCATACTCTTCATCAGTCATCTTGACCATGGAGATTCCTGTCCATCCATAGAAGCAGGATACGATAGGATTGAACCATGAAAGGATAGCATAAGGTCCATATCCGCCTTTGCCCCAAGCCGGTACGCCGAGGAACTTGTACATTGTAGCTCCGCAGGTGTTCCATGGGATCAGGTTGGATGTTACTGTTCCTGCATCCTCAAGACATCTTGACAGATTCTTAGGTGCCAGGTGCATATCCTCGAATGTCTCTTTGTACATTCTTCCAGGAAGTACGATTGACAGGTACTGGTCTCCGCCGATGATGTTCATGATTATGCAGCTTACCAGTGTTACTGTTACCAGTCCGCCAACGCCCTTAGCGAATACGAGCAGTGACTTGGCAATGGATCCCAGCATTCCGGATGCATCCATTACTCCGCCGAAGCACATAGCGCAGAGGATCAGGTTGATGGTCCATAACATGGAACTCATTCCGCCCTTTTCGTTGATCAGTGAGTCGATGTTGTACTCACCCTGTACATTGTTGCCTACGCCCGTTTGAGCTATAAACTCCTTGAACTGGTCATTGGACAAGCCTAGTATCGTGGTGGAGTCGCCTCCACTTACTGAAGTGATGACATCTGCATATTTGGATTCTGCTCCGGTCCATGCGTCACTGAATGCAGGTACTGTGTACCCATAATGCAGGATACTTGGCCATTCAGCAAGGCTGATACCGTTGAATACAGAACCTATTACCATGCCGGCTACGATGCCGCCCATGATTCCAGGTATAGCAGGTATCTTCAGTGCTACGATTACGATTACCAGTACTGGTGGTAACAGCATCCACAAGTTCAGATGGAAGTTGATCAGGCAGGCGTTTCTCATCGGCTCTACGATGTCGAGGCTTGCTCCCTTGTCTACTCTCAGACCCAGGATAACGTATACTACCAGTGCTACCAATAGTGACGGTGTTACTGTCCAGATCATATGTCTGATATGGTCGAACAGTGTGGAACCTGCCATAGCAGGCGCCAGGTTTGTTGTGTCTGACAGCGGTGACATCTTATCTCCGAAATAAGCTCCGGTGATGATGGCTCCGGCTGACATTGCAGGACTGATACCAAGACCAGTTCCTACACCTATAAGTGCGATTCCTATAGTACCTGCTGTTGTCCAGGATGAACCTGTGGCCAGTGATACTATACAACATAGCAGACAAGTTGCTGCCAGATAAATGCTTGGTTTAAGAATTAACAGTCCGTAGTAGATCATGCCAGGAACGACTCCTGCTGCTACCCAGCATCCTATCAGAAGTCCAACTTCTGCCAGGATCAGTATAGCCTGCATTGATCTGTTGATTGATGCGAGGATTCCTGCCTCCAGGAATGCCCATTTGTAGCCATTAAGTGATGCTACGATTGTTGCGAATGTTGCCGATACCAGCAGTGCGATATGGACCTCTCCATAATCACAGGTGAAGGCATTGACAGTGTCTGTTGGGTTGCCACTGAATACGTTAGCAAGTTTTCCCAACATGCCCAGGCAATACATAAGTGCGATCAATGTGAAAAAGAAGCACAAGTACGCTTGCCATAGAGGTATCTTTTTACCCATAATAAGTCCTCCTTAATAAGATAAGATAAGTAAAGTAAAGTAAAATAAAATAAAAACTATGTAAATTACTACTCTTTAATTATAAGTCCCGCTGAAAGAACGGTCTAATACAAATAAATTATCAGAATACTCAATACATTAGGAAAATCCTATAATATAACTAAAATGGAATATATATTGTCTTATTACTCCCTTTTTGCTTATATTTCTTCTATGTCAAGAATCCTCCCGCATTTTGTTGACTTGAAGCCCCTGCTAAAGTAGAATAAATGTAATCGAATAAGGGAGAGTAATAAATATGAGCGTAAAGAGAGAAACTAAACAGAAACAGATAAAAACACTGGAAATACTATTGATACTTACCGGCATAGCTGGAATACTGATTATCGGCGGATATGCTTACCTGAGTTTTCATTCATCCATACTTGCTTCGGCAGACGGCACCCACAGAGACAGCATGTACGGCACGACCATAGTATTGTTCGCATCAGTTATAGCCGCAGCGTACTCTTTGATAAACTTCAAGAATCTTTTGCAGCTTGATAAAGACGGCCTGGCGACCAAATACACCCGCAACGTCCTCATCGCCAAAGCATCAGTCTTCAATACAAGCAGTCAGGGCATAATGGTAGCGAACATATTCACACTGGTGTACTGGCTGATCTACACATCCGTCCTTGACATCAGGTACTATGTCGCAGATGGTAATAAACTTGTAGATCTGACAACTTTCAATTATGCATGGGAAGGCGCTATGATTCTGTCTGTAGTACTCAGCATATTCACCGTCAAGGCGGCACACACATTGAGCAAGAAGTGGAAATAGCTCATCGATATGATTTTATGATTTATTTGATACTGATAATCGGCTTGATAACAGCCTTCATAAACGGGGCCCACGATGGCGGGACTATAGTGGCCACATCGATCACATCCAGGCTCATAACGCAGAAGCAGGCGGCTGTGCTTTCCGGTCTGTGTAATTTTGCCGGAGCTGTGCTCCTTGGAACGGCAGTAGCCTATACTGTTGCCTCGGGTCTGCTGGACACAGACGCCCTCCTGGCTGACAGCAGCGGTCGCGTAGGCCTCTTCGTGCTGGCCGCATTCATGGGCAGTATCATATGGAACGTCTTCACATGGGTAGTCAGCCTGCCTTCCAGCGCCTCGCACTCAATGATCGGCGCCATGGTCGGCTGCGGTTTGGCGGGCTACGGCCTGGATTTCATCCACTGGGACACGTTCTTCATCAAAATAATCCTGGCCATGCTCATATCGCCTGTCATAGGCTTTGCAGCGGGGTTTTTGTTAATAAAGGCGCAGAACTTTCTGCTCCGCAACGCCACCATCGTCTGGAACCGGCGTATACGCGTGCTGGAGATAATCTCCACGGTGCTGGAAGCCTGCTTCCACGGCAGTAACGATGCGCAAAAGGTGATCGGTCTGACTGCCATTGGCATCGCCGGCTGTGAAGGAACCGACCTGACCATGCCACTTTGGCTGATAGTATCCTGCAGCGCAGCCCTGGCCATAGGTACCATGTGCGGCGGCTCCAATATGATCAGGGCTGTCGGAAAAGATATAATCAAAGTCGACTCAGATAAGGCCTTCGCTTCGCAGTTGGCCTCAATACTGGTCACAGAATTTTCAAATCTGACAGGACTGCCTATCAGTTCGACGCAGATCATCACAGGCTCGGTCATGGGCGTAGGAACGGAGAACACACCTAAATCGGTCAACTGGTCGGTTTCAGGAAAAATCGCCATCTCATGGATCACGACTATACCGGCATCGGCCCTTATGGGTGCTTTGATACTGAAGATACTTACATCAGTCGTATTATAAGGGGGAAATTATGGACAAGAAAAAGCAGCGCGGACTGTTCAATAAGAAAAAGCAGCCGGATGTTTATAAACTTCTGGTGAATCAGTGCGAGAAGGCCTGCACCAGCAGCACTCTCCTGGTCGAATTCATGAATAAACTTGATCCTGAAACTGCTGATAAAATTGAGGAATATGAGAAGACAGCTGATGAGAAGCGATCTGAACTGGTCTATTATGTAAAGAATGCCTTTATTACTCCTGTGGACAGGCATTATCTGTTCAAGGTGTCCAGAGTCCTGGATGATCTCAGCGATGAAATCAAGGATCTGAAAGACTTCATTCTGTACTTCGACTATCATCCGACTGAGAAGAACATTGAGATGGCCCAGCTGGCCAGCAATGCCATATTTACTCTTACGGACGCTATGAAGAAATGGAATGATCCGAACACAGATGATTTCTGGAAGGATCTTAAACAGGCCAAGAAATATCAGGATCGCGTCAAGCGACTCTACTGGGAAAATATCAAGGAGCTTGAGTCCTTCGAATCAATGACAGGTATCATAACCATGAGGGAGTTCTGCCGGGACCTTAATAACCTGGTCAACAAGGTCGGCAAGGCAGCAGACCGTATGGGAGATCTGAAGATCAAATCAATAAAATAAGGCATACTAAAAGAGCTGTTCAAGTATTGGTTTCACTACTTGTGCAGCTCTTTCTTAAATTCTTCTATTATTTTTCTTTCTGCCCTGGAGATCGTCATCTGTGACACTCCAAGAGTCTTGGCTATCTCTGCCTGAGATCTGTTATAGATGAATCTCTCGCGGAATATGTATCTGCTCTGATCGTTCATTTCATCCATGACTTTATTGATTATCTCTGAGGTCTCCACGCGCTCGAATCCCTTTTCATCAAATCCCGTGTATCTCTCAAGGAAGGAGCTTTCTCCATCTTCGCCGGCATCCTCGAAGGTCTTATCCAGAGAATAAGTGCCGTAGGCCTGAGAGCCTTCAATGGCCTCTATTATCTGCTCCTGAGAAAATCCCGTGGCTTCAGATATTTCCTTTACTGTAGGAGCTCTGTGATACTGAAGATAAAGCTCGTCCTTAACCTCCTGTATCTTAGAAGATATTTCCTTCAAACGCCTTGGAACCTTAAGGCTCCACTGTTTATCTCTGAAATACTTCTTGATTTCACCAAGAATAGTAGGCGTAGCAAAAGAGCTGAACTCAAATCCCCTGTCAGGGTCGAATCGCTCAACTGCCTGTACCAGTGCCAGTGCACCTACCTGATAAAGGTCATCGTAATCTACGCCCTTACCCAGGTATTTCCTTATGAGGATGTCCACCATGTAAAGATACTGCTCCACCAGTTCATTTCTTGATTCAATTGTAGGATGTTCCTTGTACTTGATAAACTTGTCCAGATCCGTCATATGCTCTTCACCATTCTGATAGACTTACGTCCATCATCGCCTCTGCCAAATTCTACATCATTCATAAGCGACTCTATGACAAAGATCCCCAGATCACCTTCCTTAGGGCAATTCTGGCAAGGTTTGGTCAGTTTCTGCAGAGTATGACTATCGCAATCATCTTTAACGATGATCTCGATGCGTCCCTGCTCAACATTGCACTCTACCTCGTATTTGTCAGAGAATCCATCGAAACCGTGGCAGGATACGTTCTTGCATGCCTCGCAGACAGCTGTCTTCATGTCCTCTACGGCTTCCAGATCAAAGCCTGCCGTTGTAGCTATAGAGCTGATGGCAAGTCTGACCATGGTGAGATATTCCGGTTTTCCTGGTATTATAAATTTTAAATTATCCATTAATTTCTCCCTTTTCAGATAAGAATTACTGTGCGGCTGATGCCGCACAGATTCTATATACCCAGTTTCACCGAAAATTAAATCTCTAATTGTTCGCTTTTATTATCAGTCTTATCTTTTGCTGACTCGTCATCTTCGTCCTCATCGTCTTCCTTGATGACTTTAGCCATAGCTACTATCTTGGTTTCGTCTTCGACTTTCATGATCTTGACACCCTGAGTAGCTCTTCGAAGCTCAGAAACCTCATTGGCCCTGATCCTGATTATTATGCCCTCGCTGTTGATCAGAAGAACTTCATCTTCTTCGTCAACTACCATGGCGCCGATAAGCGGTCCGGTCTTCTTGAACTTACTCTTATCATAAGTCAGAAGTCCTTTGCCTCCTCTTACCTGGATCTTATAATCCTTGACAGGCGTACGCTTGCCGAAACCGTTCTCAGTAACTACAAGCAGTTCCTGATCAGGCTCAACCAGTGACATGGACACAACTTCATCATCTTTCTCAAGCTTGATGGCTCTCACGCCTCCGGCGATCCTGCCCATAGGCCTTACATCCTCCTCAGAGAAGCAGATGCATTTCCCCTTCTTGGTAACGATGATCACATTATTCCTGCCCGTCGTCTGCTTGATATCTATAAGCTGATCGTCATCCTTCAGGTTGATCGCAATAAGTCCCGTCTTCCTGTGAGTATCGAACTGAGACAAAGCAGTCTTCTTGATAGTACCGTTCTTGGTAACAGCGATCAGATACTTATCTTCCGCAAATTCCTGCACCGGAATAACTGCCGTGATCCTCTCACGCTGCAGCAGGCTCAGGAAATTGATAGCCGGCGTTCCTCTGGCCGTCCTGGATGCCTCCGGCACCTCGAATGCCTTGATCTTATGAGCTTTACCAGTATTAGTAAAGAACATCAGATAGTCATGAGTGGACGTCATTATCAGGTCCTTAACGAAATCATTGTCACGGGTGGTTATGCCTGTGATGCCCTTGCCTCCGCGGCGCTGAGCCTTATAGGTGTCAGCAGGCACTCTCTTGATATAACCAAGGTGAGTCAATGTGATAGCGACCTTTTCCTCTTCTATGAGATCCTCATCGTCGAAATCGTCTACATCAGGAACCAGTTTGGTGCGTCTCTTGTCGCTCCACTTTTCCTTGATTCCAATCATCTCATCCTTGATAACTCCCATGAGAAGATTATCGTCAGCAAGCAATGACTTGTAGTACTCGATTTTTTCCATGAGTTCGTTATATTCGTTCTCGATTTTTTCTCTTTCAAGACCCTGCAGTCTTGCCAGTCTCATATCCAGAATAGCCTGAGCCTGAATATCCGAAAGCCCGAAGCGCTTCATTAGCTTTTCCCTGGCGTCGTTATATGCAGACCTGATTATCTTGATGATCTCGTCGATATTGTCAAGAGCGATACGCAGTCCTTCCAATATGTGCGCCCTGGCTCTGGCCTTCTCCAGGTCGAACTTGGTTCTGCGTGTGAGAACTTCCTTCTGGAACTTCAGATACTCGAACAGCGCATCATACAATGTCAGCACCTTCGGCTCGCCGTTGACCAGTGCGATCATGATCACGCTGAAATTGTCCTGAAGCTGAGTGTGCTTGTAAAGCTGGTTCAAAGTGATCTGCGGATTGGCGTCGCGCTTGAGCTCGATGACTATGCGCATTCCCTCACGGTTGGACTCGTCGCGCAGTTCGGAAATTCCTTCTATCCTCTTGGCTCTGACCAGCTCGGCGATCTTCTCGATAAGCCTGGCCTTATTTACCTGGTAAGGGATCTCAGTCACGATGATCTGAGATTTTCCTCTGTTGGTTTCTTCTATTTCGCAGCAGGCTCTGACCTTGATCTTGCCTGTGCCCGTTCTGTAGGCGTCCCTGATGCCGCTTTTGCCCAGGATCTGAGCTCCCGTCGGGAAGTCCGGTCCCTTGACATGCTTCATGAGGTCCTCAACTGTACACTGCGGATTGTCTATCATTTCCACAGCGGCGTCTATGACTTCGCCAAGGTTATGAGGCGGTATGGACGTTGCCATTCCAACGGCGATACCGTTGGAGCCGTTCACCAGCAGGTTAGGATATCTGCTCGGCAAAACTACCGGCTCTTTTTCCTCACCGTCGAAGTTCGGCATGAAGTCAACGGTGTCTTTCTCTATATCACGCAACATCTGCTGCGCAAAAGGAGCCATTCTGGCCTCTGTATAACGCTGTGCAGCGGCGCTGTCTCCGTCGATGGAACCAAAGTTTCCGTGGCCGTCGACCAGCATGTATCTCATCGAGAAATCCTGAGCCATTCTTACCATGGCGTCATATATGGACGAATCTCCATGAGGATGATATTTACCCATTACTTCGCCGACGATCCTGGCCGACTTTTTATATGGTTTGTCAGGCGTAACGCCTAACTGATTCATGCCGTATAGAATCCTCCTGTGTACCGGTTTCATACCATCGCGTACGTCAGGCAATGCACGTCCGACGATTACACTCATGGCGTAGTCGATATAGGAGTTCTTCATTTCGTCATGTATTTCGTGTTGTATTATATTGTTGTCTTCTAATAATGTATCCAAATACGTGTCCTCCTATTAAATATCAAGAGTTGCATACTTAGCATTCTCTTCGATGAATTTCTTTCTTGGCGGTACTTTATCACCCATAAGTGTAGTGAATATCTCGTCGGCAGCGGTAGCGTCCTCAACGGTGATCTGCACCATGGTCCTGTGATGGTAATCCATAGTCGTTTCCCAGAGCTGGTTAAAGTCCATTTCTCCAAGACCCTTGTATCTCTGGATCTCAACTTTACCGTTGTTTTCAGCCATTTCAGCCAGTACCTTATCCTGTTCCTTATCAGAATATGTATAAACTACATTCTTACCCTGCTTATCCTGGAACAGTGGCGGCTGAGCCGCGTAAACATATCCTCCCTCAATAAGAGGAGTCATGTAACGATAGAAGAATGTAAGCAGCAATGTCCTGATATGGGCGCCGTCTACATCGGCATCTGTCATTATTATTATCTTATGATATCTCAACTTGCTGACATCGAATTCATCTCCGATACCGCAGCCAAAGGCGGTGATCATGTTCTTGATTTCTTCAGAGTTGAGCATCTTATCCTGGCGTGCCTTTTCTACGTTGAGGATCTTGCCTCGCAAAGGTAACACTGCCTGTCTTTTTCTATCCCTGCCCTGCTTGGCGCTGCCGCCGGCGGAATCTCCCTCGACCAGGAATATCTCGGACAAAGAAGGATCCTTCTCAGAGCAGTCTGCAAGTTTGCCCGGCAGTGACAATCCCTGAAGGGCCGTCTGTCTGCGGACCAAAGCTCTAGCCTTACGGGCAGCTTCTCTGGCTCTGGACGCGCTCAGGCATTTATTCAGAATAGCGGCGGCTTCCTGCGGATGCTCCTCCAGGAAAGCCATGAGATTCTCAGCAGTCGACGTTTCAACGAAGCCTCGCATCTCGCTGTTGCCCAGTTTAGCCTTTGTCTGACCTTCAAACTGCGGTTGCGTCAGCTTGACGGAAACTACAGCCGAAAGACCTTCTCTGACATCTTCACCGGAAAGGCTGTCGCCATCCTTAAGTAGATTGTTTTTCTTGGCGTAATCATTGAATACGCGGGTCAGGGCCGACTTGAAGCCTGCCATATGAGTTCCGCCTTCAATGGTATTTATATTATTTGCATAGGACAATATAAGCTCGTTGTAGCGATCTGTGTACTGCATCGCCACCTCGACCTCGTGGTCCTTCTCCATGAATTCAAAATAGAAAATATCAGGATGGATAGCATCCTTGTTATTGTTCAGATATTTGACAAATTCTCTGAGTCCGCCTTCATAATGATAGACTTCCTTCTTCTTCTGTCCGGGTCTCTTGTCCTCGAGAGTTATCTTGATTCCCTTGGTCAGGAAGGCCATCTCGCGAAGCCTGTGCTGCAATGTCTCGAAATCATATTCTGTTTCCTCGAATATCTCAGGATCCGGCCAGAATGTGGTTATAGAACCTGTGTGTTTGGACTCGCCAACGATTTCAAGTGGTTTGCTGGTCTTGCCTCTCTCAAATTCGATTTTATACAGATTTCCGTTTCTCTCGATTTCTACGATCATTCTGGTGGAAAGGGCATTAACTACCGATGCTCCTACGCCGTGAAGACCTCCGGATACCTTGTATCCTCCGCCGCCGAATTTACCGCCGGCATGAAGAACAGTATGTATTACCTCTACTGCCGGTATTTTCAGTTTAGGATGCGCGTCTACAGGCATTCCTCTTCCGTCATCTATGACGGTTATGGAATTATCCTCATTGATCGTAACATCTATTTTCTTACAAAATCCCGCCAGGGCCTCATCTATACTGTTATCAACTATTTCATATACCAGATGATGGAGTCCTCTCGGGCCCGTAGTACCGATGTACATTCCGGGTCTTTTTCTGACAGCTTCCAGACCCTCTAAAACCTGGATCTGGGCTGCGTCATATTGATTGTTTTTCTTTTCAGAAGTGCTCATTTAACACCCACCTTTTTGCATTATGTTTTTTCGCATGATTAACGGTTATAATTATACTATAAAATCGCCGATTTTACAAGGGAATAGGGTCTTTTTATTGTTTTTCTTTATTGGTAAGGTAAAAATCTGTTAAATCGCGTATTTCCCACTAAAAAACCCGCCTTTAGTCCTTGATATGAGTATGACCTTTGGCGGGATTTAAACAATTTTGATTTTTCCCTTTTCTATGTTGATAATTTTTGCTTCGGGATAAGAATCTGTCAATTCCTTATCTATGTCTGTCGCAGTGATAAAAATCTGATTATTATGCAGGGCGTCAACCAGATATTTTCGCCTTTCTTTATCCAGTTCGCTCATGACGTCGTCCAGCAGTAATATTCCGGTCTCACCGGTTTCTTCTTTTATAAAATCCAACTCTGCCAGTTTAAGGGACAGGGCGCACGTCCTCTGTTGTCCCTGGGATCCGAAATTTCTGGCGTTTATGCCGTTAACAAAAAAGGACATGTCATCCTTATGCGGGCCTTTAGTCGTAGTGCGGAGTTTGATGTCGTTATCATAACTTTTCTGTAAGCTTTCTTCAAATATTTTTCGCTGTTCTTCTGAAGACTCTACATAATCTATATTCGGAACGTATTTAAGAGTCAGCTTTTCTTTACCGTTAGTTATGCTGCTATGGATATTTCCGCTGAAAACATTTATATCGTCTATGAACTTCTTACGCATCTTCATAAGATCAGAACCATATCTGACAAGCTGACTGTCCCAGACTGATAATACCTTATTATCGACATAATCTTCTTTCAGATAGGTGTTTCTCTGCAAAAGTATTTTTTTATAATTGCTTAAGCAATCATAGTAGGCCGGTTTTATCTGCGCCAGTTCACGATCTATGAATTTTCTTCTTTTCTCCGGTTCATCCTTAACTATTTTCAGATCCTCCGGCGAAAAAATCACTATTATTATATTATCTATCAGCTCAGAAGTTTTCCTTACCAGAGAGCCGTCCTTCTTTATAGATTTCTTTGACTTTCCGTTGATAGTTATTTCAACCTTGGTATCTATAACTTCTTTCTGAGCATATACCTTTACATAAGCTCTGTCATCATCGAATTTTATCATATCGCTATCGCGATTAGTACGAAAAGACCTTCCTATGGAGGATAAATAAATTGCTTCGATCAGGTTAGTTTTCCCCTGAGCATTTTCACCTACGATAAGATTAACTTTCTTATCAAAATCCATAGAAAAGTCTTCATAATTTCTAAAATTTTTCAGTTCTATTTTCTTAATATACATTATATCAGTTTATTCTTACTGGAAGCACCAGATACTCGAATTTATCACCTTCAATAGGCTCTATGAGACAAGGAGTTATTCCTGTATTGAAGAATAATTTGATTTCTTCATCGTCAATAGCTTTTAGAATGTCCAGTACATACTGAGCATTGAATCCTATTACCAGATCTTCTCCTTCTTTTTCCGTCAGGATCTCTTCTTTTACATTTCCTTCTTCGGAATTTGAAGTAATAGTCATTATATTATCCTTCAGATCTATCTTAATAAGATTGTTTTTCCCTGCTTTAGACAATAGTGAAGCTCTTTCGATGCTCTCCATAAAGTTTGCTCTGTTGACTTTAGCGGTTATTTTACTATCCTTAGGCAAAATATCCTTGTAATTAATAAATTCACCATCTATTAATTTCAATTCTGCTTGTATATTATCAAACTTGAATATTACTTTCTTTTCACTTAACAGCATTTTACCATTTTCTTCATCGCTGTCAGTTTCTCCGATTATTCTACTGATCTCACTTATTATCTTAGCAGAAATAATTATATTACCTGGATTAGTACTTACCTTAGCTTTTCTGTTTATAGCCATTCTATAACCGTCAATAGCAACCATATTCATCTGGTCTGGTGTCAGTTCTATCAGTACTCCTGTAATTACTCCTCTGGATTCATCATTGCTTGCAGCAAAAGATGTCTTATCTATCATTTTCCTGAGTTCAGACTTATTAAAATCTATGGCTTCAGTTTCTTCACTTACCATATTCACATTAGGGAACTCATCTGTAGACATTCCTATGATTTTAAATTCTGAATTCATGCATTTAATAGTTACATTATTTTCATCGTCGCTTTCTATGTTTATTTCTACAGATGGCAATTTTCTAATAATGTCACCAAAAAGTTTAGCCATTACTATAATAGCTCCTGGCTCAGTAGTATTTACATCTATAGTATCCTGAATAGAAATATCAAGATCTGATGCTGACATAGTCAGTTTTCCTTCTGATGTTACTTCCAGCATTATCCCTTTTAGAATAGGTATAGTACTTCTTGATGTTACAGCTTTAGAGACTACATTAAGAGCCTTGGTAAGCTTTTGCTGTTCGCATGAAAATTTCATTTTTATACCTCCGGATGTCAATATTTTTAATATATATTTGTAGTAGTAGTAGTAGTAGGGGCTGTGGAAACTGTGGATAACCTCGTCAGCCTATACAAACAGTGAATTATTTCTAACATGAAAACTGTGGAAAACTCTTAAAAGTTATTATAATATTGTCCACATCATTCATTGATCTCATCTTTCAGAGATTTAATGATCTCTTTAAATGAGCTGTCCTTACTTATGTCTTTTTGTATTTTATCACAGGCATGCATTACCGTGGTGTAATGTCTGCCTCCAAACATACTTCCTATTTTCGGCAATGAGTAATCTGTCATTGTTCTGCAAAGATACATTGCTATCTGTCTTGGAAAAGCTATATTATTAGTTCTTTTCGGAGATTCCATTTCTGAAACCTTAATTTTATAATGCCTGCTGACAACAGCCTTGATTTTCTCTGGAGTGATGACAGAACCATCATCTTGTATTATATCATTAAGTATATCACTTGCGAACTTTTTATCTATATGTTCATGCAATAATGATGAAAAAGTTACTATTCTGTTGAAAGCGCCTTCCAGTTCTCTGATATTATCTGTGACCTTCTCTGCAATCAGACATATTACGTCATAGAGATCGTCATCCATTGAAATATTGGCGTTTTCAGCTTTCTTGACCAGAATAGCGATTCTGGTTTCATAATCAGCGGGGCTGATACTTGCTATCATATTCCAGGCGAATCTGTTGCGGAGCCTTTCCTCCAGTCTCACCAGTTTATTAGGCGGACGGTCACTGGAAATCACTATCTGTTTATTAAGGTCGTATAAGGTATTGAAGGTGTAGAAAAATTCTTCCTGTGTCGTTTCCTTACCTTCCAGAAATTGAATATCATCTATAAGCAAAACATCGACCTGTCTGTATTTCTTCTTAAATTCTCTGGTTTTATTATCTCCAAGAGCTTTTATGAGTTCGTTGGTGAACATTTCTGAAGAAACATACAGGACATTGATATTATCATTATGTTCAAGCAGGTAAATTCCGATGGCATGCATCAGGTGAGTCTTACCAAGTCCCGAGTCTCCGTAGATAAACAAAGGGTTATATGCTTCTGATGGAGATTCTGCCACGGCAAGGGCTGCTGCGTGTGCATACTTATTACTGTTTCCTACAACAAAATTATCAAAGTTGTACCGCGGGTTGAATATCTTCTGTTTATTAAGGTTAGGCGTTACTGTTGAAGTGCTTACTTTTACCGGCTTAATGACAGTAGTATCCTTCTTATATTCCTCAGAATTCTTGATTATAACTCTGTAATCATCTTTCAAGACTGTTTTAAAACTTGTCTCGATCAACTGAAGATACCGGGTTTTCAGTATGTTAATAATGAAATCCTCATTGGATTCCAAATAAACTATATTTACATCCTCATCTATAGACCTGATCTTAGTTGGTAGAAACCATGTCTTGTAGCTGATGGGTGTGGTGTTCTTTTCAATTTCTGCTAATACTTTTTCCCAAGTTTTCTGATCGTTATTCATAATGCCCTTCCTTTTCCTGTACTATTTATTTTACCTAATAAGTTATCCATATACAAGAGGTAATTTTTTTCTTTGAGAAATAAATAGATAGAGAAGTTATCCACATCATGTTGATAACATTGTTCACAACTCTGTAGATATTAATAACGCACCCTGTCTTGACAGTTGTCTATGCAATTTGTTAAAATAAAACCTGGCAATATTTATATATTGATAATATCAGATTGGAGTAACAGAATGGTAAATGATAATGAATTAACCTTTTTTCAACGGAAGGATATAGAAATCAGTTTTAAGAGATATGTCCAGGATGCATTGTCTGCAATGGCTTTAGGACTTTTCGCTTCGCTTCTGATAGGTCTTATATTCAAGACTATCGGCGAGCAGATGATAAATATTCCCGGATTTACAGAAAAGACATGGATCGTATCCTTCCTTATATTAATAGGAACTACGGCTATGGCAATGATGGGGCCGGCTATAGGAGTAGCCGTAGCCTGGGCTCTGAAAGCGCCGCCTCTGGTACTTTTCTCATGTGCGGCTGTAGGCCAGATGGGAGCCACGTTTACAGGTTTTGGAATCGAATTCAACGGCGGACCTGCCGGGGCGTTCATTGCAGTAGCAGTTGGCGCTGAATTTGGTAAGATGGTTTCCAAGGAAACAAAGGTAGACATACTTGTGACTCCGGCTGTAACTTTGCTGGTTGGCGGACTTATGGCCAAGCTGATTGGTCCCGGCGTAGGCTGGTGCATGCTGAAATTAGGTGAATCAATAGTAACGGCCACAGAATGGCAGCCATTTGTATTTGGCATCTTCATTGCCGTAGTAGTAGGCCTGGTACTGACAGCGCCTATATCCTCAGCTGCCCTTTGTATAATGATGGGACTGACAGGTCTGGCTGCAGGTGCCGCAACGGCCGGCTGCTGCGCACAGATGGTCGGATTCGCAGTGATCAGCTTCAGGGACAATGGCGTTGGCGGACTGGTAGCTCAGGGCATTGGCACTTCTATGATACAGGTTTCCAACATAGTCAAACACCCATGGATCCTTTTGCCGCCGACACTGGCAGGAGCCATAACCGGACCTATAAGCACATGTCTGCTTCACATGACCAACAATGCCGCAGGCGCAGGTATGGGAACTTCGGGACTGGTTGGTCAGATCATGACTCTGACGGACATGGGATTTACGGGAGGAGTATTCCTGAAAATACTTATAGTACAAATAGTACTTCCGGCGATCTTATCCTACATTATATATGAAATATTACGTAAGGCAGGAAAAATCAAAGACGGCGACATGAAATTAGACATGTAAATTATTGAACTTTTATTGACATTCCAATAATTTAACATTATAATACTACAGTATGCGTGCACATATTGGAATTTAGAATGTGCTGAATCAAATGTAAAAATGGAGGTAAACATGAAACAGACATATCAGCCTAAGACAAGGCAGAGAATGAAGGAACACGGATTCCGTAAGAGAATGGCAGACAAGAACGGAAGAAACGTTCTCAAGAGAAGAAGAGCAAAGGGCAGAAAAAGTTTGTCCGCGTAAAATGCTAAGGAAGAATGTACTAAGGTATCAGAAAGATTTCGATGCCATATATAGGAAGGGAAAATCTGTTGGAGACAGGTTTGTAGTTGTTTTTTGTAAGAAAAACGGTCTTTCATATGGCAGAAGAGCTTTTTTAGCAAGTAAAAAGGTTGGCAATAGTGTTCAGAGGAACAGAGCTCGCCGATTGATGAAAGAGGCTTATAGGCTTTCATCGATAGAACTGCCGGATGGTTACGATTTCGTGATCATAGCAAGAAATACCATAGGGGATGCTAATTGTCAGATGGTGCAGCGTTCGCTGAGATCTGCACTTAAAAGAACCGGGGTATTAAGTAAGTAATGAAATATGTAAGCAATTTTTTTAAAAAAATATTGATATTGCTTGTAAGATTTTATCAGATTTGTATTTCGCCTTTATTTCCGCCGACTTGTCGGTTTTATCCTACTTGTTCGACATATTTTATCCAGGCAGTGGAAAAATATGGCCCGATAAAGGGGACTTATTTAGGAATACGACGGATTTTACGGTGTCATCCATGGAATCCCGGCGGGTACGACCCATTGAAATAATGGAGGAAGTTAATTAATGAATTTTTTTGGAATTTTGGCTCAGCCTTTGGCTTGGCTTATGACATGGTTGTATAGCCTGATCGGTAGTTATGGTATTACCGTCGTTGTTATTACAATCGTTGTCAAAGGTTTCCTGTATCCTTTTTACAAGAAACAGATCCTGTCTACTTCGGGTATGACAGATCTCCAGCCGAAAATGCAGGCCATACAGCGTAAGTACGCTAACGATAAAGAAACTATGAATGAAAAAGTCGCTGAGCTATATAAAGAGGAAGGCGTTAATCCTTTAGCTGGTTGCCTGCCTATGGTAGTTCAGATGATCATCATCATGGGTCTTTTCACTTTGTTGCGTTATCCACTGAACTATGTTCATTCAGAGCAGATGTATATAGCTGTTCATGAGAGTTTTCTGTGGATAAACGATCTGGCTCAGCCGGATCCATGGATATTACCTATCCTGTCCGGAGTCGCAACCTTTATTTCATTCTATATGTCATCACAGAACGGCGGAATGCCGGGACAGACTGCTAATAGCGGTAATGCAATGATGAATGTTATGAAATACGGATTTCCTATAATGATAATCTGGCTCGCTAAGACCTATGCTGCCGGCCTGGCAACATATTGGTTCATAAGTCAGTTCATACAGATTTTCTACAATATTCGTTTCAATCAGCTGCGAAAGAAAATGGCTGAAGAGAAAATGAATAAAAAGAAGAAAAAAGTAAGAACTGTTGGAGGAAAATAAATGGATGTTACGGAAAAATGGGGCGATGATGTCGACTCTGCAGTCGAACTTGCCTTGGAGGACCTGAAGCTCACCAGAGATATGGTCGATATAACAGTATTGGAGGAACCATCCAAAGGATTCTTTGGAATCGGATCCAAACTGGCTCTGGTAAGAGTCGAAAAGAAAAAAGCAGAAAAGAAGGAAGAACCGAAAGAGGAACCGAAGAAACCTGAAGTTAAATCGGAACCTTATAAGGCAGAGGCTCCTGTGAAAGAGGAAGCTCCTGCGAAGAAACATGAAAGCAAGAAGGAAGATTTCAGAAGAAATGAAAAGGCTGAAGCGCCTAAGTCCAGCAGATTAGAAGAATTAGATTTCCATAAGACTATGGATAATCTGCCGTTGACTGAAGACCATCCTGCCTTGGAATTCCTGAAGGAAGTAACTGATCAGATGGGTCTGAACCTGAATATGGTCGTTAGGGCTGATGACAACAACGTTTATGTTGATATTCAGGGCGACGATTCAGGAACGATAATCGGAAAACGTGGTCAGACTTTGGATGCTATTCAGTATCTGACAAGTCTGGTCGTTAACAAGGGCCATGACAATTACGTCAAGGTAGTGGTAGACGCTGAGAATTACAGGACTAAGAGGGAGCACACTTTGGAACAGCTTGCACACAAGCTGGCCGGTAAGGTTGTCCGCACCAAGAGAACTGTGAAGCTTGAGCCTATGAATCCTTATGAGAGAAAAGTTATCCATGCTACATTGCAGGATGATCCTCGCGTAGGTACCAGAAGTGAAGGTCAGGATCCTTATCGCAGAGTAATTATTGAATTAAAGTAAAGAAATTATCAGCCCGCACTATGCGGGCTTTTAATATTGGAGAATCAATGGAAGATACTATAGCTGCAATATCCACGGCTTTTGGCGAAGGCGGGATAGGTATCATCAGAATAAGTGGAGAAGGCTCTCTGGAAGTAATGAAGCAGGTCTTCGTTCCCGCAGTTAAGGGTGAACCGGAAAACAGAAAAATGACTTACGGACACATCGTAGATCCTGACAACGGTCAGACTATAGATGAAGTTCTTTGTGTCTGGATGAAAGGCCCGAGAACGTACACGGCCGAGGATCTGGTGGAAATCGACTGCCACGGCGGCATGGTACCTCTGCGAAAAACTTTAGAGTTAGTTTTGCGCAAGGGGGCGAGGCTGGCCGAGAAAGGCGAGTTTACCAAGCGTGCTTTTCTTAACGGCAGGATAGATTTATCTCAGGCGGAAGCCGTCATCGATCTCATACGAGCCAGGGCTGACAAAACCTATGACGTTGCCATAGATCAGCTGGAGGGCAGTCTTTCCAAGCGTATCAGGGAAATCAGGAAGATGCTCATGGATGCCCTCGTAAATCTGACGGTAAATATAGATTATCCCGATGAGGACATAGAAGAACTGACTTACAGCAAGCTTTCCAAGGCTTTAGAGGAAGTGATGCTCCAGGTGAATGAATTGCTGGACAGCGCATCCACCGGCCGTATTATCAATGAAGGCCTGAAGGTTGCCATAATCGGAAAGCCAAATGTCGGTAAATCATCTCTCATGAATGCTCTCCTGCGCGAATCCCGAGCCATTGTAACGGAAATTCCCGGAACCACCAGAGACACTATTGAAGAGACCCTCAGCATTAAGGGAATCCCAGTGGTTCTAACGGATACAGCCGGCATCAGGGATACGGAGGATCGCATCGAAACCATTGGAATTGAGCGCTCCAAGAAATCATTTAATGAGGCCGATCTGGTGATACTTGTCATCGACGGCAGCAGTCCTCTCAGCCAGGAGGATCGTCAGATCATGGAGTATGTGGATTCTGGTAAGACCATAACTATCGTCAACAAAGACGATCTTGGCCATGTAACAACGGCGGAGGATGTCAGGGCGTTACTGCCGGGGCTGCAGGTGATAAAAACGTCTATGGACCGCGGTTCAGGTCTGGCGGAGCTGGAAAATGCCATAGTCAGCAGGGTTTACAAGGGCGATATCAAACAAAACGAAAGCTGCATGGTGACTAACGTCAGGCACAAAGCTTTGCTTGAGGATGCCCAGCAATCGCTGTCTGATGCAATGGCGCTGACTCATGAGGGAGAACCCCTTGAAATAATCGAGATAGATGTAAACAGCGCTTACGAGGCTTTAGGCGAGATAATCGGAGAAGCCGTAGGCGATGATATATTAGATGAAGTCTTCAGTAGATTTTGTCTGGGAAAATAGGAAGTCAACATGGAAAAGTACTTAATGGGAGAATATGATATCATTGTTATAGGAGCTGGTCACGCAGGTTGCGAGGCTGCTTTAGCTTCGGCCCGCATGGGAAATAAGACATTGATATTTTCAATTAATCTGGAGGCCATCGCCATGATGCCCTGCAATCCGTCTATAGGCGGCACAGGCAAGGGCCATCTGGTAAGAGAAATAGATGCTCTCGGCGGCGAAATGGGCGTGAACATCGATAAGACATTCATTCAGAGCCGCATGCTTAACACGGCCAAAGGCCCGGCAGTTCACTCTTTGCGCGCTCAGGCTGATAAGCATAAATATCACGTTGAGATGAAGAAAACCATTGAAAAACAGCCGAACCTGGACATGAAACAGGATGAAGTCGTCGATATAATGGTCGAGGATGGACGTATCTCAGGCGTCGTGACCAGAACCCATGCATATTATAAATGCAAGGCGGCGGTCCTTGCCACGGGCACGTTCCTAAGAGGAAAGATTTTCATCGGAGACAGCAATTTTGAAAGCGGCCCTAATGGGCTGGCTCCATCTTATGAGCTTGCAGAAAATCTGAAGAAGCATGGCATGAAACTCAGAAGATTTAAAACAGGAACGCCGGCCAGGGCACTTTCGTCCACTTTTGATTACGATAAAATGTCCAGGCAGGATGGCGACGAGAGGATAGTACCGTTCTCCTTCATGAACGATGATCTGGATATAGATCAGGTCCCGTGCTGGCTGACATATACTAATGAAGAAACTCATAAGATAATCAGGGATAATTTCCAGAGGTCGGCACTTTTCGGTGGAGAAATCGAAGGGATCGGTCCCAGGTATTGTCCGTCCATAGAAGATAAGGTGAACAGATTTCCGGACAAGAAACGTCATCAGCTGTTTATAGAACCGGAAGGGAAAGATACAGAGGAAATGTATATTCAGGGAATGTCATCAAGTTTGCCTGAAGATGTTCAGCATGAATTTTATCACAGCATAGAGGGGCTGGAAAATATTTCTATTACCAGACCGGCTTATGCCATCGAGTATGATTGTATAGATCCGCTGGATCTTAATCTGAATTTAGAATATAGATACATAAAAGGACTTTTTTGTGCGGGGCAGTTTAACGGCAGCTCTGGATATGAGGAGGCAGCCTCCCAGGGATTGATGGCAGGCATAAATGCTGCGCTGGAAATAAATGACAGAAAATCCCTTATTTTGGATAGAAGCGAGGCTTATATTGGCGTTCTAATCGACGATTTGGTGACTAAAGGCACTAATGAACCTTACAGAATTATGACCAGCAGAGCGGAATATAGGCTGGTTCTGAGGCAAGACAATGCAGATTCCCGTTTAACTGATATAGGATATTCCATAGGGCTGGTCACAGAAGAGCGTCATGAGAAATATTTGAAGAAAAAGGCAGCTGTGGAAAATGAAATCGCCAGACTTCAGAAAACTTTTTTGAAACCGGATGAGCATGGAGATTTTATGGAAAAATATGGTAGTACACCGTTGCAGAATAAAATTTCATATTTTGAGCTGCTGAAGAGACCGGAGATAACTTATGAGAATCTCGGGCATATCGATTCGGGCAGACCGAAGTTATCTTCTCATGCTATAGATCAGATAGAAGTTCAGATCAAATATGAAGGCTATATCGCCAAACAGATGAGGCAGGTGGAAAGATTTAAAAAATTGGAGAATAAGCAATTATCTCCTGACTTGAATTATGATGAAATGGATGGCCTGAGAATTGAAGCCATACAGAAACTGAATAAGATCAAGCCACTTTCCATAGGGCAGGCGTCCAGAATATCCGGAGTATCTCCTGCAGATATCAATGTACTGATGATACATCTGGAGAAAAACAGGAGGGCCAGATAATGAGCAGCTTTTTAGAAGGGATCTTCGGGGAACTGGATATCCGTTGCAGTGAAAGACAATATGCCGCTTTCGATGGTTATATGGAAGGCGTGCTAGAATTTAATAAGTCTGTGAATCTTACAGCAATCAAGGATCCTGAAGAATTTCAGATCAAGCATTTCGCTGATTCGGTATTGGTGACCAGGTGCAGCGAGTATCAGTCTGCTGACAGGATATTGGATCTTGGCACAGGCGGAGGATTCCCGGGAGTTCCACTAGCCATACTGGATCCTGAGAAAGAGTTCGTATTAGTTGATTCCCTGCTTAAGAGACTGAAGATAATAGATGAACTTACGGGAGAACTGGGCATATCAAACGTGAAAACCATCCATGGCAGAGCGGAAGACCTGGGCAGAAATGAAGAGCTGAGAGAGACATTTGATCTATGCGTATCCAGAGCTGTAGCCGATCTTTCTGTACTGGCAGAGTATGCGCTTCCTTTCGTAAAAGTCGGAGGATATTTTATTGCGTATAAAGGCAGCGATTGTGATGCAGAAGTCAGAAACGCCGGCAAGGCAATCAGGGTTTTAGGCGGAGAAACAGTGAGAATCGATAAGGCTGACAAGGCCGGTCTGGAACACAATCTGGTAATTATTAAGAAAATTAAAGAGACCTCCGGTAAATACCCAAGAACGGCTGGAAAACCGGGCAAATCGCCTATTAGATAATAAATGTTTCACGTGAAACATTTATTATTTTTTGTAAAAGGGTAGAAAATTATCAGGATGTAATATATAATGTATTAAAATTATCAATAGGGGAATCGTAACAGGAGGACACAAATTGGGTAAAGCAATAGCAATTTTTAATCAAAAGGGTGGTGTAGGTAAAACAACCACTAATATAAATCTTGGGGCTAGCCTTGCTATGAAAGGCAAGAAAATACTCATGCTTGATATAGACCCGCAGGGCAATACTACCAGCGGCATAGGTGTTTCCAAGAAAGAACTGGATACCACAGTTTACGAACTTTTGATAGAAGAAAATTTCGACCCGAGAAGGGCTATAATACATACGGGAGTCAAGAACCTGGATCTTATACCGGCAAATGTTGATCTTGCTGGTGCGGAGATAGAATTAGTTGAACTTGAAAGCCGTGAAAAGAGGTTGAAACACGCCTTAGACAAGATAAAGGACGATTATGATTTCATTTTCATAGATTGCCCGCCATCGCTTGGATTGCTGACTATCAACTCTTTATCGGCAGTTGAAAGCGTATTGATCCCTATACAGTGTGAGTTCTATGCGTTGGAAGGCGTCAGCCAGCTGGTAAGTACCATCGATCTGGTAAAAAAGAGCCTGAACAAGGATCTGGAGATCGAGGGAGTTGTGCTTAGCATGTTCGATGGCCGTACTAATCTGTCTATTCAGGTGGTACAGGAAGTTAAGAAATATTTTGGCTCGAAGGTTTATTCTACAGTTATTCCAAGGAATATCAGGCTTGCGGAAGCTCCGAGTTTCGGTATGGCAATAACAGAATATGACCCTAAATCAAGAGGTGCAGAAGCCTACAGAGAATTTGCTGATGAGTTTCTTGAATGGGAGGGTATGAAATAATGGCAGGAAAATCTCCAAAGAACAGAGGACTTGGCCGCGGCCTTGACGCTCTGTTCGCAGATCAGACACCAATTTCAGAAGGAACTGAAGAAGTATCACAGAAAGCCGCTGATGGCAATACAGTGGTGTATATTGATATTAATGAAATCAAGCCTAATAGAAATCAGCCCAGAAAAGCATTTAATGAAGATAAAATCAGTGAGTTGGCGGAATCTATCATGGAGCATGGAATAATCCAGCCTCTGGTCGTACGTAAGTCGGGTAAAAACTACGAAATAGTAGCAGGAGAACGCAGGTGGAGAGCAGCCAGAAAGGCTGAACTGGACACAGTTCCGTGCATCATAAGAGAGTTTACCGATGAAGAAAACATGCTGATCGCTATAATAGAGAATATGCAGCGAGAGGATCTGAATCCTATTGAAGAAGCTGAAGGACTCAGTCAGATGATCAAGACCTATGGGCTGACTCAGGAGCAGGTATCTAAAAGCGTCAGTAAGAGCAGGCCGTATATAACCAATTCATTGAGATTGTTGAAGCTGCCGGAAGTGATCAGAGATTACGTTGGAGAAGGCAGGATATCAGCAGGTCATGCAAGAGCTTTAGTCAATATAAAGAGCGAAGCTCTGCAGATGCAGATATGTCAGAAGATCATCAGCGAAGGGATCTCGGTCAGAGATGTTGAGAAAATAGTAGCCAGAGAGGGAAAACCTTCAAGGAAGCCGGCCAGGAAAGTCAAGAGCGCTGATACTGTTCATGCAGAAGGCGAACTGAAAGACATCTTCGGCACTAAGGTGTCCATCGACCAGAAGGGAAAGAAAGGTGCTATTACCTTCGAATATTACAGCAAAGAAGAATTGAACAGGCTGATAGACATGTTGAAATCAGTTAATTAGAAGAATTGTTTCATGTGAAACATAAACGATCTGCCCCGTTTACGGGGCAGTTGTTGTCTTTTAGAGTAAGGGGAGATAATGGGAACTGAAGAGATGGATACCTTCAAAGACAGATTACAGAAGATATTAAGGGAAGCTATAACGGAACTTAACTCCATCGGAGTTTATCCTTCGAAGACCGTAACTCAGGTCAATGTAAATACCAGGGCGAGAAGAAGACTGGGAGCATGCAGGCAGACGGGCGGTAAACCGGATCCGTCCTATACTATAGAGGTCTCATCTATATGCAGATCTCTTGGTGATGATGATCTGAAGAAGATAGTGATACACGAGCTTCTCCACAGCTGTCCGGCTTGTATGAATCATGGCTCCAGATGGAAGACATATGCCAGGAAAGTTGAAAGTGAACTGGGCTATCATATAGGTGCTACGGTGGATTACAATGATATAGGATTGGGCAATGAAGCTGAAAGAAATTACAGGTACAGGATAACCTGCGTTGATTGCGGGAAGAAAATGCTGCGTATGAGGAAATGCAAGGTAGTTGTCCATCCGGATCTCTACAGGTGCTCCGCCTGCGGGGGAATGCTTCAGGTGGATGAGATCAATAATAACTGACACATATTACCATTTTCTATTAGAGGCAGTATATTTAATAAATACTTTTAGATATCACAAAAAAATGATATAATATAACGATAGCCAATTGAGGAAACTCGGAACAAGGAGCATTTATGGCTGAAACAGGTTTTGAGAGAAAACTTACATCATATGTCCCTTTACCTATGTGCGTTGTCAGCACCAAGGGAAAGGTAGTCGGATCCAACGACCGTATAGGAGAAGTATTCATCTATGACGAGATCAAGGATTACGATTTTTTTGCGTTGACCGGGATCAAGATAGATGAATTGATGGAGGCAGCGGATAATAGCATATATAAGACTATAGAGCGAAGCGGGAAGAAATTCCGCCTGCTTGCCAGCAGAGATGAAGACACAGGCATAGGTAATATCTTCGTATTCTTCAATGACATTACTAACTACGAATCACTGAAGGATATGTATAATGATGAAAAGATCTGTGTATGCATTGTCAACATAGACAACTATGATGAAATGATGGCCAGCACACTGCCGGATATGAGAATGACCCTGTCTTCACAGGTAGATAAGACCATCAGAAAATGGGCTACTGACAATAAGGCATCTATAATCAACAATAAGGAATATGAATACATAATATACTTCCAGAACTGTTTCCTGTCTGGTATGATCGACAATAAGTTCAGCATACTCGATGAGGTCAGACAGATAGAGACTGAAGCGGACTTCCCCATGAGTCTGAGCATAGGCGTAGGCGTTGGCGGGAAGAACATAGTCAATACGGAGGAATTCGCCAGCTCAGCCCTTGAACTGGCCTTGGGCCGTGGCGGAGATCAGGCTGTAGTCAAGAAATTGAATAAGATAGATTACTATGGCGGCAAGCTGCAGACTGTTGAGAAGGGGAACAAAGGAAAATCCAGAGTTGTTGCTCATACATTGAAACAGCTCATAGAACAGGCCGGCCGCATTATGATCATGGGTCATGAAAACCCGGACATGGATGCTTTCGGTTCAGCTCTGGGCATGTTCAGAGTTTGTCAGATGTGCGGAAGAGACGCCAGCATCGTCATGGACGATATAAGCGATTCTCTACAACTTATATACAAACAGGCTAAAGATACAGGTAAGTATAATTTCATCAGCAGCGAGAAAGCAATGTCACTGGCAGATGAGAATACTTTACTAATAATATTAGATACTCACAGGCCGAGTTATGTCCAATGCAGAGAACTCCTAGATAAAGTCGGCAAACTGGCCGTAATAGATCACCACAGGAAAGCTGTTGACGCTATTAAGAACGCCAGCCTAACATATATAGAATCCTACGCTTCATCGACAGCGGAGCTGGTTTCAGAGATACTTCAGTACGCAGGGCCTAAGAGGGTCCTGGAGAAGCTTGAGGCGGAAGCTTTGCTTGCCGGCATCACTATAGACACCAACAGGTTCGCCGTGAAGACCGGCGTCAGGACCTTCGAGGCAGCAGCCTGGCTGAGACGTTCGGGAGCGGACACGGCCGAGGTCAAGCGATTCTTCCAGACGGATATAGAGGCCTTCAAGGTCAGAGCCAAATGTATAGCGTCGGCTGAGATCCATGAGACAGGCATCGCCACATCCACCTGCGAAGGCTACAATGAAGACGCTCAGATCATTAATTCCCAGGTGGCAGACGAACTGCTCAACATCAAGGGCGTCAAGGCAAGTTTTGTTGCAGGCAGAAACAGCGCGGGGAAAACCGGCATCAGCGCCAGATCCCTGGGAGATATAAACGTGCAGCTGATCATGGAAAAACTCGGCGGCGGCGGACATCTGACCACGGCCGGGGCACAGGTAGAAGAAAGCCCTGAAGAAGTGCTGGAAATAGTCAAGGGCATTCTGAAAGAAACTATGGCAAAAAATGGAAAGAGGTAAATATAAATGGTAGTAATACTGAACAGAGACGTTAAAGGCACAGGCAAAGCAGGAGAAGTAGTAAAGGTCAGCGATGGCTACGCCCGCAACATGCTCATTAAAAGAGGCTGGGCTACGGAAGCCACCGATGGCAACATCCGCAACCTAGAGAAGATAAAGGCTAAGAAGGCTGAGGAAGAAGCTGCAGAAAAGGCAGCCGCTGAGGCTCTCGCAGCGAAGATCGGCGACAATGAAGTCATAATCAAGACCAAGTCCGGCGAAGGCGGCAGGCTTTTCGGCTCGATCACTTCCAAGGACATTGCTGAAGCTCTGCTGAAGCAGCACAGCATCAAGGTCGATAAGAAGAAGATCCAGTTAGACAGTCCCATTAAAGCTTTGGGGACGTTTGACGTAGATATCAAGTTGTATTATGAAGTTGTAGGTACTTTAAGAGTTAGGATAACAGACTGATGGCAGAGAAGATCCCACCCCACAATTTAGAAGCGGAAAGATCGGTACTGGGAGCAGGGCTCCTGAGCAGAGATGCGTTGGCCGACATTGTTGAAGTAGTTAAACCTGAAGATTTCTACGATGGCTCCAATAAGGAAATCTTTACGACTATGCTGGACATGTTCAGAGAGAACAAGCCCGTAGATATAGTCACAGTCTGCGATGAGTTGAAACGCAGGAAAGCCCTGGAAGCAGTAGGCGGCAGAAGTTATGTCGCTACTTTGTCCAGCGATGTTCCATCGACGACCAACGCCGGTGAATACGCCAAGATAGTCGCGGAGAAGGCGTCTATGAGGCAGCTTATCCATACGGCCGAAGAGATCCGCGAGCGGGCCTTTGAGGAAAATCAGGACACCAACGACATTCTGGATCATGCGGAGAAGAGCATTTTCGACATTGCGCAGTCCAGGCAGTCCAACGATTACTCCGCCCTGAAAGACGTGCTCTTGACGGACATGAGCCTCATCGACGAGGCCATTAAGAACAAAGGGCAGGTCACGGGCATAACTACGGGGTTCAAGCGTCTGGACGAGGTCACATCGGGCCTGCAGAGGTCAGACCTTGTCATAGTGGCGGCAAGGCCGTCAATGGGCAAGACGGCTTTCGCCCTGAATATTGCGCAGAATGCAGCCGTCAAGGGCAATGCATCGGTGCTGATGTTCAGTCTGGAAATGTCCAAGGAGCAGCTGGGACAAAGGCTCTTGGCTATGGAATCCAAGGTGGACATGGAAAATATTAAAAAAGGCAAGATCGAAAGAGCTGACTGGGACAGGATCATGCTGGCAGTAGACACATTGTCCGGCGCCAACATACAGATAGACGATTCGCCTGCCCTGTCGGTCTTTGAGATAAAGAACAAATGCAGAAGAATGAAAGCGGAACACGGCCTGGACCTGGTGGTCATAGACTACCTGCAGCTGATGAGGTCCGAGGGAAAAGCGGAGAGCAGACAGCAGGAGATCAGTAACCTGTCAAGGTACCTGAAACTCCTGGCCAGAGAAATGGACTGTCCGGTCATCGTTTTGTCGCAGCTTTCACGAGCTCCGGAGCAGAGGCCTAATCACAGGCCGGTGCTATCCGATCTGCGTGAGTCGGGATCTATAGAGCAGGATGCCGATATAGTTATCTTCCTGTACAGGGACGATTACTATAATGAAGATTCTGAGAAGCCGGGTGTCTGCGAGGTCAATCTGGCTAAACACAGAAGCGGTCCTACAGGGAGTCTGGAGCTGACCTGGGTCGCACGTTATACTAAATTCAGCGATAAGGCGTGAGGTGAAACACTATGATTACAAAGGATATGAAGATTTGCGACATACTCGACATTGACGACAGGTATGAGAAGGTGCTTGAGGATCATGGTTTGCTGTGCAATGGCTGTCCGGGGGCTTTTACAGAAAGTCTGGCAGAAGCGGCAGACGGTCACGGCGTAGACGTTGACAGTTTATTGAATGATTTGAACAAAGAGATATAAGACATAATGAATTTTGTGAGAGAGAAAATAAAAGATTTTTACCTTTTAGATTCAAGGATAGAAAACATTTTTATAAATGAATATCTGCCGGCAGCTCCGGGAGATTATGTCAAGGTGTACATATATGGATATATGTATGCTGAGTTTGGCTTGGAAATGACCGATAAGGTCATGGCAAAGCAACTGGGCATCCCGGAAAAGAAAATAATCGACGCCTGGAATTACTGGGAGAAAATGGGAGCTATTAAAAAGCTCTATGTAGACTCAGCCGGAGACATAGATTTCACCGTCGAGTTCATAAATCTGAAGGAGCTTATGTACGGAAAGAGTACGGAAGCAATACCTGAGGAGCATGAACCGAGTCCTGAGATATTCGGAAACGATCAGATAAAGAAGGTGTTCGACAGGGTGGAACAGCTCATGGCCAGAAGCCTTTCTTCGACTGAAGTGACCAGGATACTATCCTGGATGACTGATGACAAGGTCCCGCCGGAAGTGATGCTTTACGGCATTTCTTATTGCCTAGAAAAGCATAAGAGCAGTCTGAATTACATAGAAAGCGTTCTGCGGAACTGGATGAAGGATGGCCTCTATACAGTGGATGCAGTCAACGAGCACCTGCAGGATGTAGACCAGCGTTTCTACCAGTACAGAAGGGTATTGAAGGCTTTAGGCTTCAACAGAAATGCCACAGAAGCCGAGAAGCAGATGATGGATAACTGGTTTGATTCACTGGGATATAATATGGATCGGGTGCTGGAAGCATGCACCAAGACCGTAGGCATATCAAGCCCTAACTTCAGTTATGTAAACAAGGTATTGCAGAACTGGAAAGATGAGGCAGCCAAGAGAGGGGATAGCGTCAATAAGAAGGTCACTGTTACCCAATCAGTATTGAATCAGTATTACGATTACCTGAGAGAAGAAGCAATCAACGCCGCGGAGTCACGTACTAAGGAAATTTACGAGAAGATCCCGCGGATCAAAGATATAGATGATAAGGTGCAGACCATGGGGTCAGCACTGTCCAAGGCACTTTTGCTCGGCAACGAGGAAGATAAAGGCTTGGAACTTAGGCAGCAGATGGATCAGCTGGCGGCCGAGAGAGCCGTTTTGCTGACGGAAAACAATTTTGAAATGGATTACACTGATATAAAATACGCCTGTGATAAATGCAACGATACCGGGATCACAGATCTGGGGGAGCGATGCTCCTGTGCGAAAGAGCGTATGGAAGAGGCTGAGGTATGGCAGAAAACGAAAAACGAAGCATAGCAGACAAATTCATCGATGCCGGCGCAGCAGTCATAGACTTCCACGACCGCACGCAACAAAAGGCAGACCTGAAGTGTCTGCAGGCCTATTATGGCGTTGCTTTGTTCTTGCATAACCGCAGGGATTTTCTGCATGTGCATAAGGCCAAACTACTGGAGTCCTTTGCGATCATCGTATTGGTAGCTATTGCAGTGCTGGCGGTCTATAATTACGCTACGGGTTATGAGTATTCATATCATGGCAGGGCGTTGGGATATGTCAAGGATCAGGAGGATGTAATCAGAGTACTGGACATCACCAGTGCGGAGCTCAGCAAGAGCCATGACGCCAAGATCAAGATAGAACCGGGCAGCGACATAACATTCAAGCGCGTAGTTACCCTGAACGTTAGCATAGATGACGATGATACGGTACTTAAGCGTCTGACTTACCTGACTAACATGCGGGCTGACGCCTATTGCATATACATAGATGGAAAGAATGTGGCAGCCTTGTCAAGCAAGGCAGAAGCTAAGGACGTTATCGATGATGTGGAGAAATATTATCAGACTACCCGCAAGGGCTGGGATACAACATATCAGAAGGTATCCATAACTGAAAAACTGAGGTATGCGCCTAAGTCTGTAAGTCTGACAGATGTCAGTACTCGGGAGAGCGCAGTTAACCAGCTGATAAAATCTAAGGCTGTTACAGTGAAGACCATAGAGAAATCTAAATTCGCTGAAGTCGTCAAGTATAAGACAGTGGTCAAGAAGACTAAGAGCATGTATAAGGGCGATTCCAAAGTAGTCCAGAAGGGTGAAAACGGTAAGCGCGTGGCCACGGCTATTATAGTCAAGGAAAATGGAAAACAAGTCACCAGGACCAACATAGAACTTAAGGTTCTGAAGCCTATGGTGAAGAAAGTAGTATATAAGGGCAGCAAAACGCGGCCTAAGACGGCTCCGACGGGGACGTTCATTATGCCTGTATCCGGATATTCCCTGTCATCGACCTTTGGTTACAGATGGGGCAGGATGCATGAAGGCGTGGATCTGGCCTGCGGTACTGGAACGCCTATACACGCAGCCGATGGCGGCACAGTAGTCCGCGCCGGCTGGTACAGCGGCTACGGCAAGTGCGTAGACATCAGTCACGGCAACGGTTACATGACGAGATACGGTCATTGCAGCAAGATCAATGTTCATACGGGACAAAAGGTATATCAGGGCCAGACTATTGCCTTAGTCGGCAATACGGGAAACAGCTACGGATCCCATTGCCACTTCGAGGTCAGAGTCAACGGTTCTGCCAGGAACCCGATGAAATATGTCAATAGAAAGTATCGTTAACAGGGGAGTAATATCATGGGAGCGAGACAAAGAAGGAAAAAGAAATTCAGAGTCAACAAACTCAGACTGGTTTTAATAGCTGTAATCATTGTATTGATCGTAGCTATGGGCCTGTCCATTAAAAATGTAATGGATCTGAGGCAGGAGCAGGCACAGTTGAAGCAGACCAATTCCAGCCTTAAGGACAGGAAGGTCCAGCTGGAAACAGAACTGAAAAATGTAAATAACCTGAATTACATAGAAGAACAGGCCAGGATACAGCTTAAACTCATTAAACCGGGAGAGGTGCTGTATGTACTGGATGACGACGATAGTGGAGATAAAGATAAATAGATATGAAGATTAAGGAAATAATCGTAGTTGAAGGCCGTGATGATACGGCGGCTATCAACAGATCATTAGATGCCGAGACTATAGAGACTCACGGCTTCGGCATGAGCGATGCCATGTGGAAGCAGATCGAGAAAGCTGCTGAAACCAGAGGGATCATAGTATTCACGGATCCGGACTATGCAGGTGAACAGATACGCTCCAAGATCAGGAAACGGTTTCCTGATTGTAAGGAGGCGTTCCTGCCACAGGCCAAGGCCCTGAAGGGAAGCAATATAGGAGTTGAAAATGCTACTCCTGATGATATCAGAGAGGCCTTGAAGAAGGCCAGATGTACAGAAAACACAGGCAATGCCATATTCTCCATGGAGGATATGGTGAGCTGCGGGCTGGCCGGCGGGCCGGGCAGCAGAGAGAAACGCGAGAAAGTGGCCGACGCCCTGGGCATAGGCTATGGCAATGTGAAGACACTATTAGCCAAACTCAATGGTTTCGGTATTGCAAGAGAGGAATTTTATGGAGTTATACAATCCATCGACCATAAGAGCAATCAAGAGTAAATACGGCTTCAGATTTTCCAAGAGTCTGGGTCAGAATTTCCTGACAGATAAAGGCGTAATAGATGATATCATCGACGGTGCCCATATCAACAGCGAGGATCTGGTCATAGAAATCGGACCGGGGATCGGAGTTCTGACAGCGGCCGCGGCGGAAAAGGCCGACAAGGTCATCGCCATAGAGATCGATAAGAATCTCATGGTCGTCCTGGCTGACACTCTGGCCGAATACGACAACATAGAGATAATCAATGAAAACGTCCTGAAAATGGACCTGGCAGAACTGCTTCAGAATGAGGCGGACTCAGGTCGTGATCAGGTGAAAATAATCGGCAATCTACCCTACTACATCACAACTGCCATCATAATGAAACTGCTGGAAAGCCACATAGCGGCCAAGAGCATAACTATCATGATGCAGAAGGAAGTGGCAGACAGGATCAAGGCCGGACCGGGGTCCAAGACTTATGGAGCCCTGTCGGTGGCGGTCCAGTACTACTGTACTGTGAGCGTAGTAGCTGATGTGCCGAAGGATGTGTTCATGCCTGTGCCGAAGGTGGATTCCACAGTGCTCAGGCTGGATCTTAGAACAAAACCTCCTGTAGAGCTTTTGGATGAAGGCATGTATTTCAGATGTGTGCACGCCGGCTTCGGCCAGCGGAGGAAAACCCTGCTTAATTCATTGCAGGCTACGGGCTTTAATAAAGAGAGAATAAGGGAAGTATTGGGAAAGGCCGGCATCGACGAGAAGAGAAGAGCCGAGACCTTATCATTAGAAGAATTTGCGATTATTTCTAACCTGATGACCGGGACTCCGGAAAGAATGGAAAATGGGAATGAGAGGAAATAAATCAATGGGGAAATTAAAAGAATTCTATAACAAACATTTAAACAACAGCCTTACAGTCTGCTTCATATGGGCATTTCTTATCAATCTGTTCATCGAGACTCTGGCAAGACACGATCCGCCAGTTCTGGCGGGTTTGAAATACATGGTAACAAGTCCGTTGGTATTTCTGGACAATATGCTGATAATCTTCGCTACTTTGTGCATAGCCACATTGTTCAGACGGAGGATATTCGTTCTGGCGCTGATAATATCAGTGTGGGTGTCCATGGGAGTGACCAATGGAATCATACTGCTTCAGCGTATGACGCCATTTACAATGAAAGACCTGAGTTCTATGACAGACGGCGCAACAATTGTCACTAATTATCTGTCTAAGTGGCAGATAATCCTCATAGCCGGCGCTTTTGCTGTGGTGGTGATCGGTTTCGTCATATTGTTCCTTAAGGGACCGAAGAAGCCGACCAAGGTAAACCTGAAAAGAAATCTGGCTGTGGTGGTTCTGATAATATGCTGTGCTTTCGGAGGGACCTTCGGCCTTATCAAGGCAAACGTAATGAGTACTTTCTTCGGAAATCTGGCGTATGCTTATCAGGATTACGGGGTACCCTACTGCTTTATCAACACCTGGCTGAATACAGGCATACATAAGCCGTCCAACTATTCCAAGTCGGCCGTGCAGAAAATATTTAAAGACAGCGATTACACCGGCAGCAATAAAACCATGACTTTGAAAAAAACCAACGAGGCAAACACCTCAGACGAGCCAAACATTTTGTTCCTGCAGCTGGAATCCTTTGTAGACCCTGAGCTTTTCACGGATGTGAAGTATTCTCAGGATCCGATCCCTTATTACAGGTCCCTGATGAAGAAGTATTCGTCGGGAAGCCTTACGGTGCCGGCTTGCGGAGCAGGCACAGCTAATACTGAGTTTGAGGTAATGACAGGACTTTCTGTGAAGTTCTTCGGGCCGGGCGAATATCCGTTCAAATCCGTACTGAAGGACAAGGCGGCTGAGAGCGTGGCAACGGATCTGAAGAGTATTGGATATTCCACTCACGCCATACACAATCACAGGGCGCTGTTCTATAACAGAAACACCGTATTCAAGAACCTGGGCTACGATACATTCACTTCGGTGGAATACATGAGTGATGTTCAGAAGACGCCTAAGGGCTGGGCCAAGGATGCCATCCTGACCTCACAGATCACGGACGCTTTGAAATCGACTAAAACTAAGGATTATATTTACACTATATCTGTCCAGGGACACGGTAAATATCCTTCCGAGAAGATGATAGCCAATCCGAAGATCAAGGTGACCAGCGCGCCGGATGAGGAAACTAAGAATAAGTATGAGTACTACGTCAATCAGGTCTATGAAATGGATAAGTTTGTAAAGAAGCTGACGCAAACTCTGTCTAATTACGATGAGAAGGTTGTTCTGGTAATGTACGGTGACCATATACCGGCGCTGGACGTTACGGAGGATACATATAAGGCTAAGAATCTCTATCAGACCCAGTATGTCATCTGGAGCAATTACAAGATGACTAAGGAAGATAAGGATCTCTATGCTTACCAGTTGTCTGCCGATGTTCTGAACAGAGTGGGCATCCACACGGGCACAACGATCAAGTATCATCAGGATACGAACCACAGCTCCAAGAGTTACCTGAAGAACCTGAAACTGCTGGGTTACGATATGCTCTACGGAAACGACTACATCTACGGAGGCAAGAATCCGTTCAAGGCGTCTAAGATGAAGATGGGTGTCAAGAATATCAAGATAGACAAGGTAGTAAATGTTGGCGGCAAGTACTATATAAAGGGACAGAACTTCACAGAATACAGTAAGGTTACCCTTGACGGCAAGACCCTGAAGACCGTTTATCTGAGTCCGAATCTGCTGGGACTGTTGTCTGAAGCGGATACAAACGATGCTTCAAGAATGAAGGTAAGCCAGATAGACAAGACCAACGATACGATAATAAGTACGACCGAGTAACGGCCAACAGAGGAGGCGGTATCATGAAAACTCTGGAAAGTGAAAGACTGATAATGACCATGTACACTTTGGACGACGCCGAGGGGCTGTATGCCTATGCCTGCAATCCTAATGTGGGACCTCACGCAGGCTGGGCGCCTCATAAAGATGTGGAGGAGTCCAGGGAAATCATAAGCACACTGTTTATGCCCTGCGAAGCCTGGGCTATAAGGCTTAAGGAGAGCGGCAGGCTCATAGGCACCATATCCCTGGAACCGGACAAGTACAGGCCGGACTCTAATTCAAGGGAAATGGGATATTCTCTGGCTGAGGATCAGTGGGGCAAAGGTGTTATGACCGAGGCGGCAAAATGCGTCCTGGATTTCGCCTTCGGCGAGCTGGGGCTGGATCAGGTGGGTATATGTACCAGCCTGGTGAACAAAAGGTCCCAGAGGGTCATTGAGAAATGCGGCTTCAAGTATGAAGGAACTATTCGACGGGCTTACAGGATATGGGATGGGACCACGAGAGACTCCATGGTCTTTTCCATGTTGAAGGATGAATGGAAAAAATAAAATATAAAACGGGCTATGGCAGTAACGCCGTTGCCCGTTTTTTATTAATTGTTATCGCTTTTTCTAATTGTTATCGTCTGCAAAAGCAAAGGCATGCTTGCCGGAGGCTTTCGCTTTGTACAAGGCTGCGTCAGCCTCATAATAAAGCTGGTCAGTGATTTTGCCGCCACCGTTGTACATACTTACGCCGACACTGCAGGTCACATTGACAGAACCTTTGTCGTCGACCAGGGAAATATGAAGAGCCTCGACAAGTTCTTCTGCCTTGCCATCGACAACATCCAGAGATGTGCAGTCTTTCATGAGGACCATGAACTCATCTCCGCCTACGCGGCCGACTATATCGTTGGATCTGAAAGTCTGTTTTATGATATTGGCAATGTTTATGAGGACTTTATCACCTACCTGATGGCCATAGCTGTCGTTGACGCCTTTGAAATTATCTGCGTCTATCATAAACATGGCACTGATAACGTCGCAGCCTTCATGGGTCAGATAGTCGTTGATGTGGTCAAGAGTGGCCTCATGATTCAGGAGCCCAGTCATGGAATCACGTTCGGCTGCTTTCCTGAGCTGGTCGTTTGCCTTACGTTCGGCATTCATATCCGAGAATTTGATGCCCATCATAATGTGATTGGAGAGAGGATCCATCAGTATCCTGCCCTTGAACCTGATCATGAATATGTCCGAATCGGGTATTTCCTTAACAGGAAAATCGAAGGTTATCTCCCGTTTGCCTTCATTATAGAAATTGATCAGTGAATTCTGATCGAGTGCATCCAGATACCGCTTGGATTGATGATCAGGTATGGATATACTATTGGCCAGTTTCAGGAAATCGTCTACGGTTGTCAGGGCATAGCAAAACCTGTGGATGTCGTTGCGATAGTTGGAATCCATAATACGCCAGGTAGTCAGATCAACTATCATAGACACGAGAGTGTTAGGACCCATAGCAAAGAGCGATTGAATTTCCGAGTTGAATGACAACTTCTCCTTGTACTCTTTGGTCTTGTTGTGGCCTAGGGATACAATGCCGATGGGTTTGCCGTTTTCATCCCGTGCCAGGAATTTAATGAAAGAAATATAAACCTGACCGCCCTTTAGGGTCGGCAAAAGTTCTTCATATGCTTCTTTATGATGTGAACCTTCGATGACAAGCATATCCCTGGCATACAAACGATTACAGGTAATTTTGTCGTCGAAAAGATCCGTAACGGTTTTACCCAGGATCATGGATCTATCCTCGAAACCAAGAATGGAAGCAAATGAATTGGAAACATCCACGAATTCCAAATCCATGTTTTTCACCGAAACGAACTCAGGGGTAATCTGCAACAGTTCCTGAAAGGCAGTGTTGATCAGTTTAAGGTGCTCAGTAGCATTCACGGCACTTCTCCTCTTATTTGATTAGGGCGATAGCTTCTATTTCTATCATGGCACCTTTCGGCAGTTTGGATATTTCTATGGCCGATCTCGATGGAAATACTCCCTTAGGGAAATACTCGGCATAGATTTCGTTTACTGTAGCGAAATCGTTCATATCAGTCAGGAAGCAGGTGGTCTTGACCATATCTTCCAGGCTGCTGCCGGCTTCCTTCAAGACTTCTGAAAGATTGGCGAAGACCTGTTTGGTCTGGGCTTCTATACCGCCTGATACCAGTTGGCCGGTTTCAGGATTTAAAGGGATCTGACCCGATGTAAAAACTAAATTATCGATGATGTTTGCTTGTGCGTAAGGCCCTATTGCTGCAGGTGCCTTCGTAGTTGCTACGATCTTTCTCATGATTGATCTCTCATTTTTCCTAGTAGATAAATATTTACATTCCAAGCTCTATATAACGAGGAAGCTCGGATAGTGGTAACTTATGTAGTCTGCATTTTCCAATGGTTTCCGGCACGACGATGGTTATTGAATCCCCGTCGATTTTCTTGTCGTTGTGAGCATAATAGTACATTTCATCAGGATCATAAGGAATTGATAAATCAAATCCACAGCTTCCTAGAATGTCAGCCAGATAAACGCTGACATCGTTTTCCGTAAGGCCCATTTTAAATGCTGCCTTTGATTCTGCAACCATACCCTTAGCGACAGCGTGCCCGTGAGATACAGAGAATGAACTGATTTTCTCTATGCAATGGCCTATAGTGTGACCAAAGTTCAGAAGCTGGCGCATGCCTGTATCACGCTCGTCGGCTTCAACTATGGATTTTTTAATAGATACACAACGCTCGATCACATAGGCGTAATCCCGGTGCAGGACCTTGTCTATAAGTGTATTCTCTGCAACCATACCGCTCTTCACAGCCTCAGCAACGCCGTTTAAAAGTTCGTCGTCATTGAGGGTGTCGAAGGTCTTGTAATCTGAAATGACCAGAGATGGCTGCCAGAAAGCGCCGGCTAGATTCTTACCGTTCAATAGGTTGATACCAGTTTTACCTCCGACAGAGGAATCAACAGTAGCCAGATATGTAGTTGGAATCTGGATATACCTGATACCACGCATGTATGAAGAAGCAGCGAAGCCGGATAAGTCACCTACGACACCGCCGCCCAGAGCAACGATCAGATCACTTCGGGACATACCTTCATCAGCCAGAGCCTCCAGGATATTAGAGTATGTATTCATAGTTTTAGAGTGTTCTCCCTCAGGGAAAACCACCTTGCAGGTCTGAAAACCATGCTCTATCAGGGAAGTAGTCAGAACCTGCGAATACAGACCATTGACCTTACTGTCCGTTACCAGACAGATCTTGCAAGGGTCGATTCTTTCTCTGATATATTTACCTGCGTCCTTCAGGATATCCTGCCCTATCAGAATATCATATGGACGTTTGGTTGATACGGTAAACTTGTTCATACTAGTACTCCTGATTGACCAATCCACTTTGAAAATACACCTTATTGTGATATAATACGAAAGTACCATAATTATAGCACCATTTACGTTAATTTGCAAAAGAGGTAAATCAATAATGCGGAGAGTTAAGAAATTTTTCACAGGACTTATTATATTGATAGTAGTAGCGGCTGTAATCATTGGATTTACAATGGTTACGATAAACAGTCATGTTCAGAGCAAGGAGAAGGATAACATAGTCTGCTCTGTAACAGCCGCCAAGGATTCTCTGCTTTCCTCTGAAGTGAAGAAACTCGATAAATTAGACCCGGATTGTATCCTGGTCTTAGGGGCGGGTATCAAGGACAGCCAGACGCCGAGCGCTATGCTGAAGGACCGCCTTGATACGGCCATAATGTTGTATAAAGCAGGCATTGCGCCTAAGCTTCTCCTCAGCGGCGACAACGGAACTGTCTCTCACAACGAGATACACGTAATGCTGAAGTATGTAAAAGCCGCGGGAGTGCCTGACAAGGATATATTTTGTGACCATGCGGGCTTCTCCACCTACGACTCCATGTACAGAGCCAAATCGATTTTCAAAGTCAGGAAGGCCGTCATCGTGACCCAGTCTTACCATATGTACAGGGCCCTGTATATTGCGGAAAAGCTGGGCCTGAAGACTCTGGGTGTGGCTTCGGATCAGAAGAAATACAAAGGTCAGGCTAAGCGGGAGCTGCGTGAGGTCCTGGCTCGCAATAAGGATTTTTTCAAGGTCATGGTGAAGCCGGAGTCCACGGTGGGCGGCAGTACTATTCCTATCAGCGGCGACGGAACAGAAAGTCATGGAGAGTGATATGATAATAGCAGGTTACAAGCTCTATCAGCTGTTGCTGTTTTTCGGGCTTTATTCAATAATTGGATATGTAATAGAACAGATACTATACGGTTTCAGCGGCTACGCTGTTAAGCGGGGATTTCTGGCTGGTCCGGCGTGCATCATGTACGGTCTGGGTAGCCTGATTGCCGTAATTTTCGTGATGCCGGCCTGCTGGAATCTCTATATGCAGATAGTGGTTCTGGCTATAGTTTCAATAGTCATCAATGGGACTGCGGCTCTGCTGATCCGCATGATTTCAGGGGCTTTCCTGTGGCGTTTTACCATAGGTTATTCTCTGATCGGGACCGCTTTCGGATTGCTTCTGGTCAGAGGCGCCCATCAGGCCATTGCGTCGGCTGTATTCATGTTACCGACATGGCTTGACATGATCCTGCTTCTGGTGATCCTGGTGCCTATGGTCAGCCAGTTTATCGACGGAGTTGCCCGGCTGTTTACATATCGCCGGGACATGGGTGTGCTAGAGAACTACCGCGCAGCAGTTGCCGCCCCTGCGGAAAATTGCGCAGCAGCAGGTCACGCAATCTGCGACCATAAAGCTTATGGCGAGGCTGTCATGGTCACATTGCAGTCTTATGCCCGCTGGATCAAAGGTTATCCTCGCTTTCGCCGTGCCACGTTGAACAAAGTGTTCCGCGGTTGCAGTTCTGCGGAGGTTGCTGATATCAAAGAGTATATGCACCGGGTCAGGACTACCGCCTAGGTGAATAAATGATTCCGTATAGCTTAGATATAGTACTTGGGTATTGTTCCATCAATGGAACCTTTATGCATGAACTTATGCATGAGTTTATGCATGGGGCCGTGTATAAATAAGGAGGCCAGTATCGGCGCAAGAATTCCATATAAAATTTTATCAATGTGGCGGAATAGTCTATCAGAAGTGACTGATACTAAGGGCTCCCGCCACATTGTTATTATTATTCTAGTGATCCTTGCGCGCAATGTTTTTACCAGTGGTACACAAACCAGATAGATATGCATAGTTCCGATAAGATAAATATGCTTGGAAAACATTTTGGTGTTCGGAAAATGTATATTTCCCAGGGAAAATATCTTGGAGAAATGCAAATCAGAATGATCCATATGACTAGCGAGATCGCATAACTGTTGAAAACACAGGCTTCCAAGCCACGATAGCCTTGGATAGACTTGGTAACAGTAGCCTGCAGGGACAATGCTAGGCTATTTTTTGTTGCATAGAAAAGTGCATGTATCGTACCATTGATGGAACAATAGGCTATGTACGCTGATAGACATCCTGATGGACATGTTGAAAGCCGTGCCGCCGAAGCGAGCAAAAAAATCAAAAAACGACATGACACATAAGGTGTCATGCCGCAAGATTCCTGCATTTATTGCAATGTTGTGCAGTGCAACACTGCATGTATTACAGCTGCAGATTTTTGATCAGTTCTGCCTTCGGATATGCTCCGAGGACTTTAGCTTTCATTTCCCCGCCTTCGAATTTGGCGCATACTGGTATGCTCATTACTCCGAACTTGGCTGCCAGCTGAGGCTCCTCGTCGATGTTGACTTTACCGACTTTGATTTTGCCGTCATAATCTGCGGCGATCTCGTCGATAGTCGGAGCGAGCTGTGTGCAGAATCCGCACCACGGAGCCCAGAAATCCAATACTACAGGGATGCTTGAACCTGCTACTTCTGATTCGAAATTTGCTGTTGTGATTTTAGTGATCATATTACTATCCTCCTGATTTACCTCTTTAGAGCATCTTGATTAAGACACTTCTCCATTTGAAATATCTCCCTTAGATATTTCCTCCAGCGATGTTCTGATGGTATTTTCCACCTGCTTCTCCATTTCGGAAACGCCATGTCTGTCCAGATCGGCCGTTTCTACTGCCGGATGGATCACCACATTCACTTTGCACGGCTTGATAAGGCCGTACTCCTCATACATATGATAAGTCCCGTTAATTGTGATGGGAACCACAGGAGCCTTTGCTTTGGTGGCAAGTTTGAAACTGCCGGCCTTAAACTCTCCTGCTTTCGGGCCGCGGCTTCTGGTCCCTTCAGGGAAAATCACCAGATTGAATCCGTTCTTGACAGTCTTGGCGCCTTCCTGTATAGACTTCAGAGCCTCCTTGGCACTGCCGCGCTTGATATATATGCCGCGAATATTTTTGATCCACTTTCCGAAGTAAGGCATGGACTCTAACTGGTCCTTGGCGATAAAGCCGAGCTGCTTCCCTTCGAGAGCAAGGAACAACGCTATAATATCTCCATACCCCTCATGATTTGAAATAAACACACAGCCGTCTTTTTCCGGAATATTTTCCCGGCCTTCGACGGTCACTTCCATCTTGAACATTTCTGCAACCTTGGAAGCCCAGATGTGCGTAGAGTAAGCAATAGCCTCACGTTCGCGGACCGGATCACCCTCGTTGCGAGCCGCCGTAATGTCCTTGGCGTAAAAATCGAATATCCTTATAGACCTGAATAATTTCAGGAAATTAGGTAAATTTCTGATGAGTTTCATAGTGAGTCTCCTTTGAAATCAAGTATATCTTAAAGTTACCTAAAAATCAAGAAAACCTATAGCATTGAAAAAACAATGATAGTATAATGGGTACATAGTTAGTGTATCATTTAGAAAAGGAGAAACCAATGAAACTTATCAATTTAAACTACATACCGGATCAGGAATTCAGTGTTCTTGGGCTGGTAAAGGGAAACACCGTACAGTCTAAACACATCGGCAAGGACATAGGCGCCGGCTTCAAGACCATCGTCGGAGGCGAGATCAAAGGCTACACTGAAATGCTTCAGGAGGCCAGGCAGATCGCTACAGAGCGCATGATCACAGAGGCAGAGTCACTGAGCGCAGACGCCATCATCAATGTCAGGTTCGATTGTTCCGAGTTGATGCAGGGCTCCGCGGTAGAAATGTTGGCTTATGGAACAGCAGCTAAATTTAAATAATAAATCAAATTACACCCCGAGGTTCATCATAGCCCTGGCGGGACTTCTCGTCTTTTGTTTTGTTGCCTTCTGCGTAATGACACAGCGGACGGAAGCCTTCGACACGGCCGTGGACTACTTCGCCTACGGAACGCGGGCGGCCTGGACCAAAGCGATCCTCGTGCCGATCACATACGCCGGCAACTGGCAGTTCATCGTGGCCGTGACAGCTTTGCTGATCATTTTGCCCCAGACGAGGAAAACCATAGGCTTGCCCATGGGCGCCACCGCACTGGTATCAGTCGTCGTGTATAAAATGCTCAAACTGTCCTTTGCGCGGCCAAGGCCGGACTTGGACCTGAGGCTTATCTGGGCCGGGGGATACTCGTTCCCGAGCGGCCATTCCATGAATGGCTTGGTTTGCTATGGCGTGCTGATTTTCCTAATCAGGCGCAGCTGCAGGAACAAAAAAACCGCTAACTGGCTCACGGCGCTACTGACGCTTTTGATATTGCTTATTGGGTGGAGCCGGATTTTCTGCGGCGTTCATTATGTGACCGATGTGATCGGCGGATTTTCCGTCGGCATGGCGGTGCTCATGGTGGCGACGATACTCATCGACAGATTTTATCTGAAGGAGAAGCGGTAAATGACTGTAAGAGTTCGTGATCTGCTGAAACTGAATATAATGAAGGACTTCAAGGTCGTCGCCGGGGCCTCCGGGCTGGATAAGACGATTTCCACCACGGAGATCCTGGATTTCGAGTTCCTTGAAGAAGGCGAGGAATACAGAGGCAAAAGCTTTGAAGGGGATAGCATTGTCCTGACCAGTCTTTTGTTTGCCAAGGATCACCCGGAACAGGTGACGGAGGCGGTGAAGAAGCTGTATCAGTTCAATGTTCATTGTCTTGCCTATAAACCGGTGATTTTCAAGAAGTTGCCGGCGGAGGCTCTCAGTTATGCCGATAAGGTCGGCCTGGTAATAATGGAGTTCGGCAACGACGAATTCTTCGAGGATGTCATATTCGGAGTCAAGGCGCTGACGCGTAAGACCATGGAACTGGAACAGATAGAGCCGGAGATAGAAAAGATGCTCAGGGTGAATATGGATCAGGAGGAGCTGGTGGCTCTGACGGAATCCATGAATCCTTCCTTCAGGACTCTGGTGCGGGTCTACTGCATCAAGGGAGACGAAACGCCTGAAGAGATGGCTATGAAAATCAGATTTACCAATCTGCCGGAGAAGCTTCGCAGGCAGGTGTTCATATGCAGGTGCAGAGGCCGATATCTGGTCATACTCACCGGCGACACGGCTGACGAGAAGATCTATGAGGAAATGCTGGATAGTGTTTTCACATTTTACTGCGCCAGGAGGGAGATCCTTACCATAGGCGAAAGCAGCATCGGCAGGCTGTCTGACGGACTCAACCGCTATGTTATCGAGGCTTACTGGTCCGAGGCTGTAGCGGAAATCGAAAACTGCAGTGTTAGAAAGTATCCGGAACTGGGTATCTACAAGTTGTTCATCCCGAGACCGGGAGCTGAACCGATAGACGAATACATGAAGAATTATCTGGCCCCTCTCATGGAGGACGATGACACAGATAAGGTGAAGGATGCGGAACTCTTCGACACAGCCGTTCAGTATGTTCTGGCCAAGGGCGACATGAACGCGGCGGCCGAGAGGATGTTCTGCCATAAGAACACCGTACGTTACAGAGTTGGCAAATTGCAGGAGAAGCTGGATCCCGAGTCGGGAGACAAGGTCTTCTTTCAGGATCTTTCTGCTGCAGTCATAATATTACTACTTAAAAAATTTAACAAATAGGAGGAAACGAACTATGGAGATTTATGTATGTGGAGCATGCGGGTATGAGTACGACCCTGAAAAGGGCGATCCAGAAAACGGAATCGAGCCGGGAACACCATTTGCAGACCTTCCGGATGATTGGGAATGCCCACTCTGCGGCATGGCTAAGGATGTATTCGAGGTGAAAGAATAATGAGCGCTATTTTTAAGCTTACCTATGGCCTCTTTGTACTGACGGCCAGGGACGGGAACAAGGACAACGGTTGCGTCGTGAACACTGCTCTGCAGGTCACAGCTAATCCTCCGCAGGTTTCCGTGTGCGTGAACAAAGCAAACTATACTCATGACATGATCATGAAGAGCGGCGAGTTCAACGTGTCTATTTTGTCACAGGAGGCACCGTTCTCGGTGTTCCAGCGTTTCGGCATGCAGTGCGGTCGCGACGTTGACAAGTTCGACGGCTTTGACGAGATGGAAAGGTCGGCTAACGGTCTGTACTATCTGACCAGGTCGGCTAACGCCATGCTTTCGATCAAAGTGAACAAAACAGTTGATGTAGGCACTCATACTATGTTCATAGGTGAGGTGGCTGACGAGAAGGAACTGTCTGACGTGCCTTCTGTTTCATACCAGTACTACTTCGACCACATCAAACCGAAACCTGAAACTAAGAAGAAGGGCTTCGTCTGCAAGATCTGCGGTTATGTTTATGAAGGCGACGAATTACCGCCTGATTTCATCTGCCCGATCTGCAAGCACGGCGTAGAAGCCTTCGAACCAATCAAATAGTATCAAATACAAAACGCGGGCCCGTCGGACCCGCGTTTAATTTTGCATATTATCAGTGCACAGAATTTGCCATTGAGACAAGGGTAGAATACTTAGCTATTCCGGTCAATTCAAAGACTGAAATCCCATCATTCCACATTATCATCCATGCATCGTCCTTTTTAACTACTATGGCATCAAATCCATTGATTTTGATTTTGCTTTTTTTGTCATATTCAGCGTCTATGCGCGTTTCAAGATTTTTAGAATGGGTTTGAGAATACACTATATCATGACCAGCATCATCCATATATTCTATAGTCTGTCCTGACTCATAACTATCTTTGGATACTATTTTGTATCCTTTTGGAGTGTCGGGTACCATAAATGTGAATTTTTCATCAACTTGACTAGGATTTTCGTATCTGAAGTGGTATATCCACTCGGTGGATTTCTGCTGGATTTCATAGAAAATCTGTGGTCGTGTAATAGCAATTGATGTAATGGCAGTTACTAAAACTGTAGATATGATAATTGCTATCAGAATCGTTTTTCTGATGGCGAAGTGTGACACATGTACATAAGATCTTCTTGCTACGCGCTTATGAGATAAAACTTTATCCATAAAACCTTTTGGGTACGCCGGTTCAGGTTTATCTGCTATGCATTCCTCAACTATATCAAATTCTGTGTTATACGCTTCTGTCAGCGCTTGGATCAATTGATTCATTACTCGTCTCCTAACGCAGCTATTAGTATTTCTCGGCCACGTTGTAATCGCTTACGCACGTTATCCACTTGAAGGTGGAGCATGTTGGCTATTTCTGTAGTTCTATATCCTTCAACATAATACAAGTAAACCACATCACGATAGTGCTCGGATAGTTCTTGTACTGCCTCGAGGACCAAATGATAGTCTACTATATCGAAGTCGTTAATGTCCAGGGAATCATTATTCTGTGGAATTACCGGGTCAATCAATGCTTCGGAATTTCGTCTTTTGCGATATATATCAATGGCTGCATTTCTTGCGATAACAGCCACAAAATTACGTGTTTCTTTGCTGTCAATAATTCCGATTTTACGGAAATTCTTTGCAATTAATAGAAAGGCATCGTTTACTGCGTCTGCGGCATCTTCGTCTCTGTTAAGAGTCTTTTTTGCAACATAAAACATAAGCTTATTATATTTGTAATAGAGCTCTTCAAATTTGTCTTTTTCATCTTGAGAGTCAATCATTTGAAGATAGATAGTCAGCATAATTACGTCCCCCTAAAAGTCAGTATATATGATTAATGATGAGAATTCAATTAAAAGCAACAGACTTATGCTTAATATTCACAAGCCTGTTACTTTTGGTGACGTAATTTATCAGTAAACTATTTTCTTTTTATGAGCATTCCGAAAGTCATACCAATTATGAAACCTAATGAACTTGAAATGATATAATCTGTATCAAGTATCACTGCAATCAAATTGCCTAGAACTAAACCTATACACATACCTTCAGGGAAGTAATTGGCGGCTTTCTCATTTTTTTTGTATAGGGTTAGATTTAAAATAATAGCGGCGCAGATCCATATAATGACAAGTGGACCATAGCTAGTAACAAACTTCATGTGTATCACCTCTCAATCTACAATAATCGTCCTTGATAAGCGGTAACTTAATGTTAGCTAATTTAGTATATTTCTTTGCAACGATATTGAAACACTTTTTTTGAGCTACCATGATAACTGGTTTTACTATACCAAGTATATTTGTACATGGTTACATATTTGTTAATAGGGGATATGTAACTATTATGGTAGTTTTTGTGGTTATATGTTATTAGTTTGTATGATAGCCCCTGCGTGTTTGGATCGTTATCTACAAAGTAATTGTAGATTGCTGACGCGATATGCGTAGCTAAACCACTTCCGGGCAACAATACTGAAATTACAGTTGCAAGAGCTCCAACGGTGTATTTACTAATTTTTTTAGTGAGTGAAACGTTGCTATTTTGACTTGAATTGACATTGTAAGTATAGTCAGATTGGCTTCCGTATGGGGGACTATTTTGATACCATGTTGAACTGTCAGCGACGGTTATTGGAGCATTTGATAGATTGTTAAGATCACCGTACTCGACTAAATTCCCGTCTACATAAACATGACCATTTGAAAGTATTTTAACTATATTAATAATATTACCCTGCTTGAATTCAACAATAGACATGTTTTCGTTGGTTTCCAACATCCGAACTGTATTAATTATTCCTTCATAATCAACGGTGTACACCACGCTAGCACTTTTATTTGAAACTTCTTCTTTAGCATTTATAATTGAGTTTTTGCTTATTGCACCGATTTGTTCCAAAGAATTAATTTCTTCGGCGATGCAATCGTAGCATTTGCAATCAGCGTAATTATCGCCTAATGCATTTCTTGCAACGATTATGTTATTGTCTATACCACTGTTGTTGTTATTAACAAAACTGGTCTCTGCATTAATAGGTACAACTGTAATAGTAAAAATAAAGCATAATATCAATATCATTACTCGAAAAATATTTGCTTTTTCAGCTATTATCTCTTTTAACATTTTAGGGCCTCCTTAAATATTTGGGATACTATTTTGTACATTAATGGATATTTAACACGAATAACTAAAAGGATTAAATTTGTACTTTGAATTCATGCTCTCTTTAGATCGCAAGATATTATTTCACTATGTTACAGCACCTCCCATCCAATAAGCGACCTTCATTGATGTAATGGCTTATATGTTTGTTTTTGATAGCTTTGTCTAGTATTATTCTTTTTAAATCCGCAGAGTTTAAGTCCGGGTTTTCTCTTAGCAATAGTGCAGCAACTCCAGAAACAAATGGAGCAGCAAAAGATGTTCCTGTTACATAGTCATAATCATTGCCTGCTGTAGTAGTATATATATTAATGCCGGGGGCGGCTATGTCGATGCAATTATTTCCATAGTTTGAAAAACTATATAATATACCGGTGCTGTCAACTGCAGCTACAGTAATTAAATTATTTAGGTGGTATGATCCAATGTAGCCAGATAGATTATCTAGATTTTTACCATCATTACCCGCTGACACTACAAAAAGCATTTGGGAAGATTGAATTAAACTGCGTAGTTTAGCATCATTGGTATATACACAGTTGCTAATATTACAAATACGTGCGCCACATGACTCTGCGTACTGTATTGCTTTTATCAGCCGAGGAAACTTAGCACTTGCATTATTTGACTGTAATATTTTAAGTGAAACTAATTTTATATTATTATCGCAAAATACGCCTTGGATTCCAATGCCGTTCTTTTGTGCGGCAATGATGCCGGCTACTGCAGTACCGTGGGAATTTTCCTTTATTGTGTCGATATAATCCATTGTATTACATGATGAATTAGTAAAGTTCCATCCATTAGTATCATCTATGTAACCATTATTATCATCGTCGATACCATTCACTTTTTCACGTGAGTTTAGCCACTGTACATTTGATAATTCTGGGTGATTAAAATCTATGCCAGTGTCTACAATTGCTACTAATATTGTATTTTTATTATTATCTATATTGCTCCACATTTTTTTAGCATGTATAGAATAATTGTCATTTTGCATCCCCCATTGTTTATTAAAATAGGGATCTGTATTTCCGATAGTAATATTGCAGACAAGTAGTACGGTGCATAGGCTCACCACGATTAATAACAATTTTTTGAACATGATATACCTCATAAATTAGTAACAATCCTTGAGTAATAGTATCGAAATCACACATATTTATCGTGTTGCTTGCTCGCTATAGGCTCTAATTACCTCAGACCCAGAATTACCACTTATGGTAAATTTCGCGTAAACACGATAAGTACCTTGAGATATTGCTTTGGACTTGCTTAAATGAAGGCTTGTATTATTGCTACTTGCAGTCCATGTTTTTACTGTACTCCAACTACTTGCAGACTTTTTTTGCAACTTAAGAGTTAAATCAATACTATTGGATTTAGAACTTGTATAAATCCTTGCAGTAGCTATAGCAGTGCCTGAAGATATGCCAATATCTGCTGACGCTTGAATTGCATATACATAATTAGCGACAGGATCCTCAATTACCGGCGTATCTTGATCTGTAGCGTATGTTAATGTGAACGTAAACAGAGATGTTACTATAATAGTAATCATACATAATAATTTGTATTTCATTGTAACCACTTCCTTTCGTAACTTTATCTAATCATTCATATATAATAACGTGTGGAGTTACAAAAACGTGACACTGTATTTTACAATAATTAAACATAGTTAAATTAAATGCTTAATTTAATTCAAGATTTTTGAAATTTACTGGCGACCAAAATAAAAAACCGGCGTTCCTATTTATTGCAATTAGGCAATTGGAAAGCCGGTTCAATTTTATTACTATATACTATTTGTTATTTCCACTTAAGTGTATAGTATCCGTTCCCTTTATGATTTCTGGAGACTTTAATGTAGTATGTGCCCTTGGTCAGCTTGCTGCCGTTGCCAACGGTGTACGGCTTCATAGTGTTGTTGGAAACGCCTGTCAGGGTGTCAGACGTATATGAACCGCTGCTATTGTAAATAGTGAATTTGATATTGCCGCCAATGTCTCCGCCTGCGCTTGACTTGGCTGTAATGGCGATGCTGACGGCCTGAGATCTGGTAAGCCTGATTTTGTACCAGTCTGATGCGCTGGAGCTGGCTGCAAGTACGCCCTTCCTGGTTACGCCTTTCTTGATTGTAACAGCTTTGGATTTACTGGTGCCGTGCTTGGAACAGGATACTTTGGTGAATTTGGAGCCGATAGCATATACTGCGTTATAGCTCTTCACGCCTATATAGTAGGTGCCCTTCTTGACGCCGATCCTTGTAGTGTAAGACCCACTGCTGTTCAGTGATTCGTAACCGCTGAAGAGTGTCTTTTTCCCGGAATTCGTCAGTTTGACTCTGAAGGTGCTTGAATAATCTGAGGGTGAGGCCATGACCAGTGTGATGTAGCCTGTTGCAGGAACCTTGACTTTATAGTAAGAAACTGAATCTTTACTGGCGGAGCCGCCCATCATAGCCTTGCCGTTAGTCAGGGTTCCTCCGGAAGGGGCATGCTGAACTGCGAAAACGCCGGCGCCTGATCCTGAAAAACTGTACAGACTGAATTTCAGATAATATGTACCGTTGGTTTTGATGGAATAGTAATGGCCTTTGACGCCTGTGGATGAATCTGAACTGTTGCTATTGTAGGTAACACTATTACTGCATTGACTGTCTGAATACAGGGATGAATATGCAGTGCAGTTAGCGCCGGTGAAGGTTATGGACAGACCGCCCTTCTTCGCCTGTATAGGGTAAACCAGGACAGGGGATCCGCTGCTGTATGTTGGCGTCATATAGGTCGTTACGCTAGAAGCATTAGCGCTTGCCGGCGTAATGACTGCCCCGTTTTCTATGGTTATCGGAGTCGCAGCGGCGTCAGATGTCGTCGCCTTCTGTGACAGAGCAGAGGTTAATCTGCCGGTAGCTCCGGAAACTGATGTATTTCCGCTGTCAGCGAATACGGTGCTGATGCCGGCAAATGACATTGTCGCCGTGACAGTGACAGCCAGCAGGATAGTTAATAGTTTTCTTTTCATCGATGTTTCTCCCTTCGATTGCTGAATTAACATTTCACACACGCATATTAGTTTAACATAGAATTAGTTAAAAAAATAGAACTAATTTTCCGGAATGATCCCATTTGTTCCGCATTATGAAACGCCCCACTAAATTGTGGACAACCTCCCCTCTTTGAGTTAAAATGGTTTCAGAAGAAAAGAGGAGAGTAATAGATATGAATAAACCTACATTGGTAATAATGGCGGCCGGAATGGGAAGCAGATACGGCGGTCTCAAACAGATAGACCCGGTGGGCGACCACGGGGAGATAATACTGGATTTTTCTCTTTATGACGCCATGATGGCCGGATTTGAGAAGGTCATCTTCATCATCAAGAAGGAAAACGAGAAAGATTTCCGTGAGATAATCGACGGGAGAGCTGGCAAGCACCTGCAGGTGGAATACGCCTTTCAGGAGCTTTCTGATCTGCCGGAGGGCTACCGGGTACCTAAGGGACGGGAAAAGCCCTGGGGGACCTGCCACGCCGTTCTCAGCGCCCGTGAGCTTATCCATGGACCCTTTGCGGTGATCAACGCCGACGACTACTACGGACCGGGAGCATTTTCGACAATTTACGACTTCCTGGAAACGGCCGCGGACAAAGACAAGTACGACTACGCCATGGTTGGCTACGAGCTTTCCAAGACCTTGACAGAGAACGGACACGTGTCCCGCGGCGTGTGTCAGGTTGCAGACGACGGCAGCCTGGAAAGCGTCACAGAGCGGACTAAGATCATGTGGCGAGGCGATGACGTTGCCTACACCGACGACGATGAAGTCTGGACTACCCTGCCAAAGGACGCCACGGTGTCCATGAACTTCTGGGGATTTACAGAATCCATGGTCAGAGAAATGCAGGCAGGCTTCCCTTTGTTCCTGGACAAAGCTATGACAGAGAATCCTTTGAAGGGCGAATATTTCCTGCCCAGCGTAGTCTCTCAACTCATCGACAACGGCAAGGCCCGGGTGAAAGTGCTGAAATCACGGGACCAGTGGTACGGCGTCACTTACAAAGAAGATAAAGATTCGGTGGTTTCTGCATTGCAGGCCATGAAGGACAAGGGCCTTTATCCGGAGATACTCTGGAAATAGCCGAAAATAATAAAAAAGACTTGATTTTACACGCCCTGATGTGTATAATAATAGGGCGTGTTTTGTTATATTTGAAGCACGCGAATCTCTGCACCGTGTAAGGGCGGTGCCATTTAGTCCACAGGGAGGTGAAAACATGACTAATTATGAAATAATGTTCATCATTGATCCGACATTGGAGGAAGAAAAGAAGAACGCTACAGTCGAGAAGGTCCAGGAGATCATCAAGACAGGTGAAGGCGAAGTATCCAATGTTGACGTCTGGGGAATGAAGAAGCTCGCATATCCTATCGAGAAGAAGAACGAGGGATACTACGTAGTTATCGAATTCCAGGCTGGTATCGAGCTTCCAAAAGAGCTTGACAGAAGGCTGAAGATTTCCGACAATGTAATGAGACATATGATCATCAACAAGGATGCCAAATAAGGAATCGAGGTGCACTAATGAATAACGTTGTACTTATTGGAAGACTTACCAGGGATCCTGAGGTGAGATATACGTCAGGCAGCCAGATGGCTGTAGCATCATTTACAGTTGCCATCGACAGACCGACGAGAGCCGGCGAGGAGAAGAAGGCAGATTTCCCGAGAGTCACGGTGTTCGGTAAGCAGGCTGAGACCTGTGAGAAATACCTGGCTAAGGGCAGACTGGTTGCAATCAACGGAAGGATTCAGACTGGCAGTTACCAGAACAAGAACGGCGACACTGTCTATACGACAGATGTAGTTGCCAACAGAGTCGAGTTCCTCGAATGGGGAGACAGACCGCAGGGCGGCGGAAGCAATTACCGTCAGGAACCTGCTCGCCAGGCACAGCCTGCGCAGCAGCACCAGCAGTCACAGCAGTCTCAGCCAGCAGAGGAAATGCCGGATTCATTCCAGGCAATCGACGAGGACGTTCCATTCTAACAGAAAGGAGACAGTGATTTATGGATAACAGAAGACACGGCGGCGGCATGAGAAGAAAGAAAGTATGCCAGTTTTGCGCCGATAAATCAGAAGCTATCGATTACAAGGATGTTGAGAAACTTAAGAAGTACGTTACCGAGAGAGGTAAGATCCTTCCTAAGAGAGCAACAGGTACTTGTGCCAAGCATCAGAGAGAGCTGACAACAGCTATCAAGAGAGCAAGGATCGTAGCACTGCTGCCATATGTAGCAGATTAGTAGTAGAATATAATTATAAAGTCGCAATAAAAGAGACGCCATCTCCTTCGGGAAAGACGTCTTTTTTTATGGCGGGTATGGCGCCTGCAGATAAGTCCTGAGGATTTATCTGAGCACTGCACCCGGTTCTCTGTCGAAGAATATGCTCTTGGATGATACGGACAGTGGAATACCATAGCAGACTCTTACGTCGGTCTTGAAGACGCCGGCCTTGATGGCGGCCCTGCCGATGGAATACATAACTCTGTTGTCGATGTGGTGAGCGCTGGCTACGGAAACTGCCGAACCTACGGCAACACCCAGGTCGGTTACATTGAAAGCACAGTTGGCGTGAGCCTTGGTCATTTCTGCGCAGTTTTTGAAACCGCACATGCTGCAGTTGTCCAGACCGAAGGGCTCGCTTACTACGCCGATTATAAGGGCGCAGTGACATCTGCTCAGGCAGCCGGCATCTCTGTTGAAGAACTGCTCATCGTATTCTACGGCAAGTTCCTGAGTCTTCTTGACCAGGTAATCCTTGTCAGCGCCGGAGACGATGGCCGTTACGACCTTGTCCTTGCCGCTGCCCTTAGGAGCTGTCCTTGCGGCGGCAGCCATGAGATCTGCTACCATGAATACTGCGTCTTTTTCCGAGTTTTCCATATGTTTGATCATTTCGCTTCTCCTTCTGATTCTCTTAAATCATGTTAATTTATTATACAACGCATACTGCCCCGTGGCAAACAGAAACCTCCTGATTTCATGTGCTATATAAAATACATTCCATTTCAAAAAAACCGGTTGACGGCGAATACCGGGATAATGTATTATGTATACATAAAGAGAAAGGAGCTTAGATTTATGAGAAACGAATGGGCAGGTTTTACCGAAGGAAAGTGGATGGACACCATCAATGTTGACGATTTTATCAACTTGAATTATACGCCATATGATGGTGACGACAGCTTTCTGGCCGGACCTACTGCAAGGACTGAGGAATGCAATCAGCGAGTTAAGGACTTATTAGTCGAGGAGAGAAAATCGGGAGGCACCCTGAAGATAGATCCCAGCAGGATCATGAGGATCAACGCTTTCGGACCCGGTTATATCATCGAGGGAAAAGACATCATAGTCGGTCTTCAGACGGACGAGCCGCTTAAGAGAGGTATATGCCCATTTGGCGGATTTAAGATGGTCAAGGAAGAGGTCAAGGAATTCGGGCAGGAACTGCCGGAAGAAATCGAATTTCTCTCTCAGTATATGACCACTCATAATGATGGAGTTTTCAAGGCTTACTCTCCTGAAATGAAGAAGGCAAGGCATCTTGGATTTATCACGGGTCTTCCTGACGCTTACGGTCGCGGAAGGATCATCGGAGATTATAGAAGATGCGCACTGTACGGTATCGACAGACTTATTGAAGAGAAACAGAAGGATCATGACGAGATTTCCTCCAGAGATGAAATGACTGAGGAGAACGTGAGACTGGCTGAGGAAGTTTGGAACCAGATAGCGGCTCTGAAAGATATCAAGAAAATGGCAGAAAGCTACGGCTTTGATATTTCACAGCCTGCTACTGATGTCAGGGAAGCTATCCAGTGGACATACTTTGCTTACCTGGCAGGTATCAGAGAAGAAAACGGTGCCGCTATGTCTATCGGCAGAACGGCTACATTTATAGATGTATATGCAGAAAGAGACCTGGCTTCAGGCAAATACAACGAGGAGCAGGTACAGGAGTTCATAGATGACTTCATTCTCAAACTGAGAGCAGCAAGGCATCTGAGAACTACAGAATACAACGAGCTTTTCGGCGGAGATCCTATGTGGATCACAGAAGGCCTTGGCGGCGTTGGCTGTGACGGAAGACACAGAGTTACCAAGAATACCTACAGATATCTGCAGACACTGTACAACCTGGGATCCGCTCCGGAACCAAACCTTACAGTACTCTGGTCAGAGAAACTTCCTGAGCCTTTCAAGAAGTTCTGCGCTCAGATATCCATAGATACAGACTCCATCCAGTACGAGAATGACGATAAGATGAGACCTTCATACGGAGACGACTACTCTATCGCCTGCTGCGTTTCAGCCATTCAGATGGGTCAGCAGATGCAGTTCTTCGGAGCCAGATGCAACCTGGCCAAGTGCCTGCTTCTGGCCATCAACGGAGGCGTTGACGAAAGGACCGGAGAGCACATAGGACCTCAGATGGAAGCTATGGGCGACGGCCCTCTGGATTACGATGAGGTATGGAGAAGATATAACATATATCTGGAGTGGCTCATGGGCGTTTATGCAAGGATCATGAACATCATCCACTTCATGCATGATAAATATGATTATGAAAGATCACAGATGGCTTTCCTGGATTCAGAGGTCAGCAGACTTATGGCCTTCGGCGTAGCGGGATTCTCTGTTGCGGCAGATTCCTTGTCAGCTATTAAATACGCCAAGGTAAGCCCTATCAGAGATGAAAACGGAGTAATAGTAGACTTCAAGACTGAGGGTGAATTCCCTAAATACGGAAACGACGACGACAGAGTGGACGATCTGGCTGTGGCTATTTCAGAGAAATCTATAGCGGAGCTTAGAAAACACCCTGCATACAGGAACGCTGTGACTACCCTCTCCGTTCTGACAATCACGTCCAACGTAATGTATGGTAAGAAAACCGGCAACACCCCTGACGGACGTCGGGCGGGCACACCTTTTGCGCCGGGAGCTAACCCTATGCACTGCAGAGACGAGAACGGAGCGGTAGCGTCCCTGAATTCCGTTGCAAAAATCAATTGGAACACTTGCCAGGACGGCATTTCCAACACATTCAGCATTACGCCGGACTCACTTGGCAAAGACCGCGAGAGCTCCAAGGAGACTTTGGTCAAGCTGCTGACGGGATACTTCGGCCAGGGCGCACACCACCTGAATGTAAACGTCCTCAACAGGGAGACCCTCATGGACGCTTACCATAACCCGGACAAATACCCGAGCCTGACCATCAGAGTATCGGGATACGCGGTGAGATTCAACGCTTTGTCCAAGGCACATCAGAAGGAAGTTATCGAAAGGACATTCCACGAGGCTATATAGGTGACGACAATGAAAGGCAGATTACATTCAATTGAATCCTTCGGGGCTGTAGACGGGCCTGGAATAAGGACGGTATTTTTCATGCAGGGCTGCCCGGCCAGGTGCGCGTATTGTCACAATCCGGACACCTGGAACGAATGCGGCGGTCGGGAGATCGCTGTGGATGAAATAGTCCACCGCGCAAAACGAGGCCTGCCATACTACGGCAACGACGGGGGCGTGACATTCTCCGGAGGCGAACCTTTGCTCCAGGGTAAATTCCTTCTGGAGGCCATAGAGGCTCTGAAGGCTGAGGGCATCGCCAGCGCCATCGACACCAGCGGAACTTACATCGACGAGGATTCGGAGGATGTGATCGCGGCGGCAGATATGGTTTTGCTTGATATCAAGCATATCGATCCGGCCAAGTTTGAGGAGCTGACGGGCAGAGAACAGGGACCGCTGTTCAGGCTTATTGACATAGTCAACAGGCTGAACAAGCCCATCTGGATACGCCAGGTCATAATACCGGGATTCAACGATAATGCCGACTATATCGAGGCTCTGAATGAGTTTATAAGCGACATTAAGACGGTCAAGAAGGTAGAACTACTTGGCTACCACAACATGGCTGAGAACAAGTATGAACGCCTTGGGATCAAATACAGACTCAAGGACATCAAGCCTATGAACGCTGATAAACTCAGAAACCTGAGCAGACTGACAACAATAGCATAAGACATAAATGAAAGAGCCGACGCATTTGCGCCGGCCCTTTTTATTGGCAATTTTTCAATTAATCAATTGAAGTTTGATTTGCTGAATTACTCAGCCTGTTTTGCTGCATAATCACGGTCTGCTGCGTTAGCATCCTTCATCTTCAACATTGTGAACATTGTGATGATGCCTATAGCGCATATAACTGCCAGGATTATGTATGCCTGTGTTGCTTTACCTGATGTGATCATTCCGACCATCATCTGAGCTGCGAAAGCGGATGGTATCAGCTGAACTGCCATGATGATACGGTTAGCTGACTGATATTCTCTACGTCCGAAGCAATAAGCTGTGATACATGGATGCATTGTAGGTACGCCGCCTGTCATGCAGGCAACTCCGAAGCCCCACATTACCATTAGAGGAACGCTTCCTCCCTGTGGCTGGAGCATCAGGCCGAATATCGGCAGGAACTCTGTCAATCCTAAGATGATAGAAGTCTTAACTGAACCGATCTTGTCGTCCAGGAGACCGAATACATATGACATTGGGATGCCGATGATGGCGCCCATTGCCAGCCATTTAACGGCTGTCAGCCATACGGATATATCTCCGGCAGAGCTGCCTAACACGATGAAACGCGTTGCCATGGAACCCATGCAGGCGTTGATGATGAACTGGAATGCTCCGAAGGATATGATCAGCTGCCAAGCTTTTCCCATCTTCAGGACCTGACCAACTGTCAGGTTGACTTCGTCATTTGCCTCTGATTTAGGTGCAACTTCTGCTCCATCCGGATGCAACCCTGCGTCCTCTGGGTAGTCTTTCAGTAGTAATCCTGTAAGTATTGCGATAACTACGATGATTACTGCGATTCCGATGTAGAATGGTCTGTAGTCTCCACCGAAGTTCTTAGCTATAAGTGTAGTCATTCCTGAAGTTCCTACTACTGAGAACAGTGGTGAACCAAGAGTGATGATTCCCATTACACGACCTCTGTAACGCAGGAACCAGTTGGCGCATAGCATGAATCCGCCCATCTGGAAGGACATGCAGGCGCATCTTACTGCAAACAGTGAGATCCAGAACAGGACCCAGTTACCCTGGCCGCCTGTAGCCTTAAGACCATCAGCAGCAGCGATTCCCGGGCATCTCAGAGCTGAGATGATCATTAGAGGAATCATTGTCTTTCTAACGCCGAACTTGATGTAGCATGTTCCGTAGATGAATGTTAAGATGATACAAGCGAAGTTGCCGTATGTCATAACCATTGTGGTATCATTGGAGTCCCATGCTGTGAAACTGTTGATAATGTTGATCTGGTCGTTCTGAAGTCCTGAATACATGAACATGAAAACGACACCTAAGATCATGAATGCAATTGCGTACATTCCAAACTTTTTGTCCCTAAACGTTTTTCTTCTCTCCTTTGTAAATAAGAATGAATAATTGCCACTATATAAAGGCGTGAAGAGCCTTATATACTATTAAATTAATTGTTTTGGATCAGCTCGATGAGAACGCCTGAGTTATCATGGATGAACATTACGCTGTTGCCTTCCATCTGTACCTCATGGGCTATCTCAATTCCGTTGGCCAGGAATTTTTCTTTCATGCCGGCCATATCATCTACCTCAAAGGCTACATGCTTGGTGCCTACTGTCTGCAGGTCATCGTTTGGCATAAGTCTGTCTTTCGGCAGAGGTTTAGGCTGGTCATACTGGAAAAGCTCCAGCTCGTACTCGCCGTTGCTGAGGAAAACTATCCTGGCTTTCAGCGGTGGTACATAATCGTCCTTGATTTTCTTGAAATCAAGATTTTTCTCATACCATTCAACAGACTCGTCCATATTATAGACGCTTATGCCTGTGTGAAGGGCTCTTGTGATTTTAGCCATTGGTATCGCCTCCTATTTAGCAGCCTTGACTACCAGTTTGCCGCCGCTGCTCAGTGTGAACTCTGCTGTCTCGCCGGCTTCTGCCTTGATGGTTACTCCCTTAGGTGCATCGAACTGTGCAGGGTTTACATTGCTGATCAGAGTAACGCTTGAATTAGCAGTTGCTATCCATTTACTTCCCTGATCCATCTTAAGAGTTACATTCTTCATTTTGCCTTTGATGGTCGTGTCTTTCAGATCAGTCCACATTCTTCTTACTTTGTAATCGTCATGGATCAGGTCGCCCTCGACATCCATGTCCTTCATGTTGACGTATACTCCGAAAGCATCTCCTTCGACCTTAGTTGCGCAAGGGTCATCGTTTACGATTGTCTTTACCAGTACATCTGTAGCAGATTTGATATCTACAGCGTCCATGTTGATCAGAGCGTTGTGGCTCTTGATGATGAATGCTTCTTTTCCTGTTTCGATCTTGCCGCCGGTGATGTTGATCTCGCCGACTTCTTCCTGCCAGCCGTTTACGCAATGCATAAGTCCGAAGTATGTTCCGCACTTAGCTGTGCAATCGTTGAAAGTCATGTCACTGTTTCCTGCGCAGATAGCCATCATGCAGCTTGTGTCGATGAAGCATCCGTTGAAGAAGTCATGGCATCCGGGATCTGCATATGCGCCGTAACCGCTCTTAGTACAAATGATGTCGCAGTCGTTAGCTTCCAGATATACGAATCCTTCTGATGACTCTGTTGACAGTGCAGCCCATCCGTCGCAGATGATCTTACTGTTATAGAAGTAGGACTGAGAATTGCTCATTGTGCAATGTGTTCTCGTATTGCCCTCGATCTCAAGTGGTGGCGGTGGTGTGCTCATAAGAGCAGTTGGTGCCGGGATATTGTCTCCGTATGGCATTCCGTGGGACCAGATCACTGAGTCATATACTCTTAATGTTGAGCTCTCCTCAGCTGCTGTTGAATATCTGGTTCTTCCTGATGTATCAATTATAGCATTTTTCAGGGTAAGGTCAGCGCCAAATTTTACTGCAACTCCGCTTGATGGTCCGCCGATTCCGCTTCCGTCTCCGGCTGTGCTTATGCAAGCTCCGTCAACAGTTACCTTGGAAGTTGATCCTTCAGCGTAGATTCCGCCTTCAGTTCCTTCATATGCTACGACTTTGATGTCCTTCAGTTCTGTGTCTGAAACTTCTCCGCCATAGAGGACCTTGCTGTTTGATGACTGCTTGTCATATTTGCCGTTCTTAATGTGAACAGCGGCTACAGCTTTAGGATCCGGAACAAACCAGTTGATTTTAGGTTTGCCTGGATTCAGTACGGCATTAACGCCCTCAACGATGTCTGCCATCATGAGCATGTTCTTGCTTTCCTGTCTTGGCGGCTTATTAAGGGATAATCCCTTTATAGTCTTATTCATTTTTTCTCCTCGCTTATAAGTATCTAGCTCCCGACCGATACCTTTATTAGTTACATTTTATTTCAATATGTGTCCAGTGTAAAATCACTAATTTCGTATAATTATAATAAACAAATTGTAATAATCAAGTATTGATAACACTTTCACACATTAAAATTTAGAATAGTTGGACAATACCTAATTTATTATGTATAATATAAGCAATAAAACGGGAGGTGCTTTATGAATGAATTGCAGATAGATTATTTCCTGGCGGTGGCCAGGAACCTTAGTTTTACAAAGACGGCAGATGAAATGTATGTCTCGCAGCCGGCAATCAGCAGACAGATCTCACACCTTGAGGGCGAATTAGGATTTGTTTTGTTCGACAGGAGCAAGAAGTCGACACAGCTGACGGCCGCGGGAAAGTTATATTATGACTTTTTCTCAGAGTTCAAGCAGAATATGCAGAAGACCAGGGACATGGCTTACAAGGCGACTAACGAGCAGGTGGGAAGTATCCGAATAGCCTGCCTGGAGGGCTGGAACAATGTGGCCTGCATACCGGAAGCGTTGAATAATTTCAAGAGCAATTTCAAGAATATGGACATCGAACTGAGCAGTTACGGGTTTAAAGGCCTGCTGAAGGCTCTCGGTGCTGATAAGGTAGATGTTATACTTTCTTTGGAGGGAACCTTGGAGGCTTACGATGACATCATGAGTAAGACTGTAACAAAGGTTCCTAAGAAGATCATTTTTTCTAAGATGCACAGGTTTGCTAACCGTGTGAATCTGTCGCCTAAGGATTTCAAGGATGAGAAGTTCTTCATCCCGGTGCCTGAGGAGTCCAAGTATGCTGAGAGCAGGATCAAGAGCTACTGCCGCAATCAGGGATTCGTGCCTAATATTGAACCGGTTGCCAATATCGAGTCTATGCTCCTTAATGTAAGGAATGGACTTGGGGTTGCCATCATGGATGACTGGACGATTGCATCGGCCGGCGGAGAGTTCCTTTCCGTGGATCTGGGGATGACTGATGATGTTATTCTGGCTTGGAAGGAAACGAATATGAATCCGGCAATCGGAGTACTGGTCAGCGAGATGCTGTTCATACTCAATGACGAGGCCAAGGCATAGCCAAGGTACACTGACGGAATTATAAGGGAGTTGCTTTATTATTTAGAGGCAACTCCTTTAAAGTGCGATTTTTCAGGTGAAATCATGCAAGTATTGGGATGTACCCATAATTCTGGACACGTTGCCCGCACCTTCTCTCAACGATTTGGACCTATAAGTGCGTCTGCGCACTTATAGCCTCTTATCAAGGAATCAAGGTGCGTCTTAGAGGTTCCTCAATTTGATTTCCGCACTTATCAGAGATCCTCAGAGCATGGAGGTGCGCATATTGAAATTCCAACGATTATCTGTGCACGTATCAGTCGTTTTTGAATCAAAAAGGTGCGTATACTATCCCAATATGCTGGTATATAATTACATATATGGGGCATACAACCAGCAATGCGCACCTTGAAGTATTGGATTCGGTCAATAAGTGCGAATTTGGTTTACAATAATAATAAATCCGCACTATCGCCATTGATATTCGGCCGATACGTGCGCGGAGGCCTTTCCAGTCAATCAGAGAATAAAATCACGCAACTTAAAACAAAGTCATGGAAAATCGCGACACGAAAAAAGAGCCGCTCTTAGTACAACGACTCTTTTTCTAGGTTATTATAATTATTAATGAATGAAGTTAGTAGTTTGCATTTATTTCCACTTGATCACGCCGCCGAGTAGTGTCGGGTCGAGTTTCCATACCAGCTCGTAAGCCTTAGGAATTTCCGTGAAATCAAATCTGTGGCTGATCAGCGGTTTGATGTTGATCTTTCCGTAATGGATCAGGTTCAGGAATACTCTGATGTCCTCGTCGCAGGTCCATACTTCTGTGCCTGTGTAACGGCGGAGGTTGCTGTCCATTACTGGTGGCCATGTTCCCTTGATAACAAGGTCAGCCCTCTTAAGAGCAAATGGCTTGGAGTTTACATATGTGCCGATAAGGCTTGCGCCCTTCTGCATAAGGTTATCGTCATAGTTTGGCATAGCTTCGCCGTGGACCTGAGAGATCATTACGACTCTGCCTCTTTCGGAAACCAGCTCGAAAGCTTGTTCCAATGGTTCTCTGTGGCCGGTTGCCTCGAAGATAACAGGGCATCCGCCTCTGTCTAATTCGTCTACAACTTTCTTCAACTGTTCCGGGTGTGTCTTGGAGTTGATTGCAAAATCAACACCCATAGTCTTAGCAATCTCAAGTCTGCCGTCGTCGATATCAGTTACGATTACAGGAAGAGCTCCGGCGCATCTGGCGCACTGAGCTGTGATGGATCCAACGAATCCCTGTCCCATTACGATAGCTGGCTCGCCAAGCTGTAGATTAGCTCTTCTCAGCGCATACATTCCTGTATGTCCAAGATTGAAGAATGCTGCCTGCTCCATGTCGATTCCTGCCGGAGCCGGTGTGCAGTTATATTCGTCCATTATCAGGTACTGAGCATGTTCGCCTGTTGTTACTACATTGTCGCCAACTTTCAGGCTTGTAACGCCCTCGCCTACTTTGATGACTTTAGCAGCCATGCTGTAGCCGATGCTTGTTGGAAGTGGTACGATGTGCTCGCCCATAAGACCGTTTTCTGTTCCGGGACTCATGGTGCTGTATTCAGCCTCCAGAAGGACTTCGCCTTTACCCGGTTCAGGAATTTCTTTTTCAGCCAGAACTACTTTACCCGGCTGTACCTGTGCGTATTTAGTTTTCATCTTAATTATCTCCTCTTAACATGATCGATCTAATATGATCTTTTATGAGTTGATCGGGAACTATCTGTAAGTTTTATCTGGTGCCTTTATTGTTCCACAAGAGTGGGAAAAAAGCAAGAATTCAGGTACAAAAAGGATTATAGAAAAAGGTGGATATCATCCATAATCAAATTGTCATAACTCGCGGAAACTCTCTGACCCGGCGGTTTGGGAGACCTAACCCGGCGAAGTATGAGCCGATGGTAGGTCCCCTGTCAGGACCGCAGGGCTTTAGCACGTGCCTGTTTTACGTGGCTTCAGCCACAGTGTAGAACAGGACAGCTAAATATAAAAACGGGCACATAGTTTTGATTGCAGTCAAAATGTAATTGTAATTGATATAGACGCTACATGCAAGAATTGCCTTGTAATTATAGTCAATGTGGCACTATCCTTTTTTTGAGATCAATGAAACGCAAGCGGCGGGTCTGGTAGCGCGGGCCCGCGCAAGCGGCCGGGGCGTTGGCCCCGGCCGTCTTCGGTCATTTAGTCTATTTGGAATTAATTTATTATGGGCTAGAATATAAACGGTATCACATAGAGCGTGATTGCTATGATGCAGGCTATGAGGACGATAGTGCCCCAGAGCTTGTACTCTTTGTCCATGCGTGTTTTCTCTTCCGGCGACGGGATCTCCTCACGGAGAACCACATCATTCAGCTTCACATCCTCCATCTCGCCGTATCTTGCGCGGCAGATATAATAGATGATCAGACCGATGGCGCACCAGATGACGCCGGAGATCAGAGCGTAAGTGCTCAGCTGGGTCATCATTACCACGTAGATAATTATACTCACCGGAACGCCGGCCTTGATAAACGGCGCTTTGTACGGGCGGTTCAGCTCAGGATGCCTGATGCGCAGGCCCAGAGCGGCCGCGATGCCGATGACATAATAGAACAGGTCTGCGAAGAGACTCACCTCGGCAACGAATTTGATATCGTATTTCGTCAGAACCAGAGACAAGATCCCCAGGACCAGAATCGCCACATACGGAGTTTTGTACTTCGGGTGGAGCTTGGCGAAGAACTTCGGCATGGAGCCTTCGCGGGCCATGGCGAACAAGTAGCGCGGCGGTACGGCTATGCTGGAATTCAGCGTCGAGAAGTCGCCGCCGAAGGCGATGCCGGCGGCCAGCAGAGCCATTGGGATCCCCAGGATGCCCGCAGCCTGCATGCCAACAGCAAAAGGTGCGTCGGCCGTTGCGATCATGCCTATTTTGTCGGCGGGAACGATGCCGATGAGGAACCACTGGAAAATGGCGTTTACCGCGAAAACTATGTACGGCGACAGCCTGAGAGCGCGGGGCAGGTTGATCTGAGGGTATTTGATTTCCTCACCCATGGCGCAGCAGGTCTCGAAGCCGGCGAAGCACCACCATATCATGGCTACCATGCCGATGAAGCCCCACGGAGAAGTTGACTGCATGGCGGCCGGCAGCACTACATAGCTCGGCATGTTGATATTCGGTATCATGGTCAGGAACCAGATAATGGCCACGCCCCAGAAGAAGAACATGAATCCGTTCTGCAGGCGGCCGGTCATTTCCGTGCCTCTGACGTTGGTGATTATGAACAATATAATAGGAATGCTGGCCAGGACCATGTCGCTGACAGGCAGTTCTATGCCGAAAGCTCTGAAGAGAGTTTTGAAATAGAAGGCAAAGGCCAGGGCCTCGCCGGAAGTCACCGCGATAAGAGAAGCGATGAAATTCCAGCCGGCCAGGACCCCTGCCGGTTTGCCAAGACCCAGCTGAGCGTATTTATATGTGCCGCCGGCAAAAGGCAGCGCCGCGCCCATTTCTCCGTAGAGTTTGGCTGGGTACACGCTGATGATCATAGCGATGAATGTGGCGATGATGACTGAGGAACCCATAGTTCCAACAATCTGCGCGCCTGTAGTGAACAGGCCTACGCCGATGACATTGCCTACGGTTATGGTGACAGCTTCCTTCATGCCGAAGGAACGCTGCAGAGTGGTATCCTCAGTGGCAGTCACTTTGGCTGCCTGAGCCGTTGGATCTTGGGACATTAGAATCTCCTTTCTGCGGCAAGGGCGTGGCCTGACAGACCTTCTCCCTTAGCCATTCTGTTTACGAGAGGCGCGATCCGGCGGGATGCTTCCGGTGTCATCCACTGATTGGTGCACACCTTCAGGAAGGTGCCGACCCAGACGCCGCCTGTATAGCGGGACGCCTTGACCGTCGGCAACGTGTGGTTGGTGCCTGAAGCGTAGTCACCGAAGACCTCCGCCGTGTTCCCTCCGATAAAGAGGGAGCCGTAATTGACTAATTTATTTATGATCTGCTCTGGCTTGGCGATGTTGACTTCCAAGTGCTCCGGAGCGTAATTATTAGCAGTTTCAACGGCTTCATCCAAGCTGTCCAGGACTACGACTTCGCCGTAATCGTCCCATGATCTCCTGGCGATGCCTGCCGTGTCCAGAGTCTCAAGCTCCTTCTCCACGGCTGCGATGGTCTCTATTGCCAGAGTTTCGTCTGTGGACAAAAGAAAGGCTTTCGCGTTTGGATCGTGCTCGCACTGGGCGAGAAGGTCTGCGGCCAGCACTTTCGGGTCGGCGCAGGTGTCGGCAATGACCAGGACCTCGCTTGGTCCTGCGATGAAGTCGATGCCGATCTGCCCGTAGCACTGTCTCTTGGCTTCGGCGACAAATTTATTGCCGGGGCCGACTATCATGTCGACGGGTTTGATGGTCTGGGTGCCGTAAGCAAAGGCTGCAATGGCCTGGGCTCCGCCAACGGCGTAGATTTCGTCAGCGCCGGCCAGATCCATGGCTACCAGAGTTTTATAGTGGATGTCTCCTGTGCCGTGAACTACAGGGGCGCAGGCTGCGACTCTCTTAACGCCGGCAACCTTGGCAGGGGTTATGAGCATCAGCGCCGTCGAGTACAAAGGGTAACTTCCGCCGGGTACGTAGCAGCAGCATGATGACACAGGGATCACTTTGTGCCCCAGGTAAATGCCCGGCTGAGGGCTGAAATTCTCCAGCTCCGTCATAGTGCCCCGCTGGGCTTTCGCAAAAGCTTCTATGTTGGCTTTGGCGGCCTTCAGGTCTTCTATGTCCTGGGGGGACATCTTCTCGTAAGCGGCGTCTATCTCGTGGCGGCTTACCCGCAGTTCGCCTCTGACATAATCGTCGAATTTATTGCTGTATTCCTTCAGGGCTCTGTCGCCGTCTGCACATACATTATCGATTATAGCCTGGACGGTGTTGCGCAGTTCTCTGTTGTCTGCGGCGGTCCGCTCCTTGGCTTTTTTAATTATCTTCATTTTCCGCATCTCCTTTTACCAATTAACTGGTTAAAGTATATATTATGGAGTGTGGTCGGTGTCAAGAGCCAGATATAGCATATTTAATAAAAACATTGAGTTAACTCAATGTTTTTGGTATAATCAGTTTAAGACAAGGAGGCAGAACCATGAAAATAGGACAGGTTTCTAAGAAGTACGGATTGTCTAAGGACAACATCTACTACTATATAAATTACGGGCTGCTGGTGCCGCCTAAACTGAACAGCCAATATGTATTCGACGATGATACTATCAGTGATCTGGAGGAGATACTTCAGTTGAAAGCCATGGATTATTCTCTTGCGGAGATACACAGGATCGTATCTCTCCACAGGATATCCAATCTTGAAAACCCCGTGGATAAGGAGGAACTGCGGGATATGTATTCGGCCAAGCGGGCAGAGTGCGCCGGGAAAGTCAAGCATTACGAGGCCGTGATACACGACCTGGACGACCGCATCGTAGAGCTTTCCAAGGACGAGCCTGACATGCAGAAACACACAGGCTTACCTTTGTCCATGCTGGATCTTCTATGTTGTCCCGACTGTGGCGCGCCTTTGGAGATAAGTGATGTGAACATGGATATGAAGTATATTTACGATGGAAAGTTCGTCTGCAGCTGCGGCTACCATGCGGAGGTGGCGGATGGTATCCTGATCACGCCTAACGGCTACAATGGCGAAGTGGACAAACCCGATGTGAACCGCGAGCTCTATAAGGATCTGCCGCCGTCGCTGATCAGCCTCTTTCAGCGTTCCTATAACTATATGAAGGAAGAACTGGAGTCCATGGATCTGGCCGGGAAGGTGGTCATGGAGACCTATATAAACGCATGGTTTTTCCTGCACAATCACCAGCAGTTCTTCAGTCCCGACGGCTATTATATAGTTGTGGACAAATATCCGGAGACACTGCGCATGTACAAGGACCTTATCGAGCGGGAGAATTATGACCTGAAGATTTTGTATCTGGCTGACAGTTCCACCAATTATCCTCTGAAAAAGCAGTGCGTGGATCTGAATCTGGATTTTTTCGCTGTCAATGAGCATAATTTCTATCATGATTCTTTCCTGCTGGAAAAGCTCAGGCCGTATATGAAGTCCGGGGCGGCGGCTCTGGGCACGTATTTCTATTTCGAGAAGGGCAGGCAGTCTATGGCTGAGCTGCTGTCGACTTATCCTCAGTGCTCTGCTGATAATTTCTCTCTGCCGTGGTTCATGTCGGAGATCCAGGAAAGCGGGTTCGACCTGGCCTGGCACAAGGTCTGCGGCTTCACGACAGATTCCGGACAGAATCTGGGCTTCAGCTTTCACCACAAAGGCGAGCGCATGTATCTGATGTCGTATTTGGCTAGATTGCCATAGGTAGTATAATAATGCTAATGTGATTGCGAGTGGTGATCACTGGTCTCTCAGCATGACAAACAAATATGGACTTGACAAAACAACCTTCTTCTATCTCCTACAACTGCAAGGCAACGAAAAAAGAGGGGGCTGTCGCATTAGACTAATTCTGATGCGATATGCCTCTTTTTACGTTAAACGGCTTGATCCCTAGGTTTCATGAAGGTGTATGAAATTCGTGTCACACTGATTTCAGTAACGCAAAACAGAGACGCATGGTGATATGCCTCCGTTATTCGGCTATTTTTTGTTTCAAAATCATGCGGCTTTTACAGGGTCAGTCT
>NZ_SNXO01000006.1 GCF_004362975.1 Aminicella lysinilytica
TAGTTGACAGATACGCTTACTCTGCATACTGGATCGAGACAGGAACTATGAATATGCGAGAATATTACTCACGTAATTCAAAACTATGATGTCAATGTGGGGCCATGAGGAGAACCGGTGGTTTTCTTAAGAGAGTTACTGGAGCGGATCATAGATCCGCTCTGGGGCTCCTACTGTGAAATATTCAATTATCAGATAGCAAAAGATATTTATACTTATGGCAACGCCTATGAGTATGTTTATAAGGATGAAGATGGAGTTGTAAAATCAAAGGGAATCAGACCTGAATACGCTTATCCTATCTATGACGATGGTGGTAAGTACGTTCAATTCGTCGAATATATGATAGACAATTCAAACAACGTTGAATACAAAACTGTATACGATACGGATAAAGTAAGCGAATATGTTAATGGTACGCTTACGGGTGAATACAATAACCCAACGGGTCTGCCGATACATTATACTTGCGGTGACCTAGACAGAAGTGGTTATTTTGGGGCTAGTATTGTTAACGATTTAATGCCTATTATAGACGAGATAGAGGGGTTACTATCTAAAATGAGTGATAGCGTGTCTACTTTATCACTTAACCCATTAGGTGTTAGCGTGGGTGATAGGGTAGATGCAAGTGTTGATAAAGATATTACTGGTGCAGTATTGAACATTGAATCTGGTGGTGAATACAAATGGGCGACTGCTCAACTTGATACGCCAGCGATTAGTGTAATATTAGATAATCTGCTTAATCAATTCTATACGATAGCACAAGTACCTAGTGTATTATACGGACAAAGTAACGTTGCTAATGTTAGTGAGGTTAGTTTGAAGTTACTTTTTAATTGTGCCGATAACTTAGCGAAGAAAACAAGTTATGAACTTTTAAAAGGATTTTATAAGAGGTTAGAATATATTGGTATGTTGGTTAATGATAACTTTAATGATATTGAAATATCATTTAACTATAATAGACCTGCTGATGATAGTAGTATTATATCTGATATTAAAACACAAATGGAGTTGGGTATTATGTCGAGAGAAACTGCTATGAGGGTTTCGCCGTATATAACGGATGTTCAAAGGGAACTTGAAAGGGAGTTAGAGGCGTCTAACCAACAACATACTGGTGTGGTAGGTAATTAAAGGGTAATAGATATACTATATATAGTGGTGGTAAATATTATGGTATACAATATATATGTTATTATCAACCAATAGTAAATATAAAGGTGATAATGGGATAATATTTATATTAGTGATTTCCCGATTACCCTTGAAATACCAACGATTTTAAGACGGAATCACGCCAACCCTGACCGTCACGCCACCCACCACCCACCAACCTAAATATAAAAATCAAAATTCTACAACCGTTGGAATTCCAACGATAGTAAGTAATGGTTGACAATAAATACACTTATTATTATTAGGGTGACAATCAAACCCAAATACTAAATCCCTAATCCGAAAACGATTAGCAGACATTCTAAGGGTAGGATTTAATAGGAATGGGGCTTAAAATGGTATCTATTATCGATTTTAATACGATTAACGATAGATTATACCTTTAACTATTAAGGGCGATAATAGGGCGTGTGTGTGTTGATTTGATTGCAAGTATTTACTTGATTATCTAAACCTATTCCAATTACTTGAATCTGATAAATCAAAAACGATCGTTGTGATTTTTAGAATAGTGGCTATAATAAACCATTATAACCACTATTAGTATTGGTCTGGGTAGTAGAATAGGTGGTGTCTATACACGAATCGTGCATATATATAAGGAATAACAGGGCAATTTTACTTTAATATTGGCTTGTATAATAGATTTATATAAGTATTTTACTATGCAAATTGCTTGTATATATTGAAATACCAACGATTTATGGGTATTATATACATTTCCCAAAAGAACGATTTTGGGAATAGTTCAAAATTGGCGTGAATAATCAATGTTGAAGAGGGTCTGATTAGATGGGATATTTGGGCTATAATTATTTGTGTTTAATACTAAATTAGTATGGTATTTTTAGTGTTAGTACACAAATTAGTGTTAAAAAAGGGGTCAAAATCGCTGTAACCGTTGGAATTTCAACGTTTGTGGCACCCCAAAACCCAAAAAACCGCTTTAGCAGACCCATTTTTTTCCCACATCAAAAAATTGAAAACCAACCCTAACCATTGAAAAATTAGGGTTTACAAGATATATAAGGAGATGAAAAAATGACAAATGAAGAAAGATTATTGCTGGAAATGGGCAATAGATTATATTTTAGTCAGGAACAATATGCAGAGTTATTAGCCGAAAACGGCTTAACATCAACGGCTACATTTGAAAAAGATTATTGTATGAAAGCATTATTAGAAACCGTCAAGCAAATATTAGAATCACTATCGAATAATATTGACTATTATATGACTGTTCAGACCGAGTATACTACTCAATCATCGGCATACAACGCCTTACAAGATAGAATCCACCGATTAGATAACAGGATTAATGAACTATCTGCCAATGGTGTAAATGATAGTAACCCTATATGTTACCTCTATCGTAATTAAGGGGGCGTGATATGAGTACACTAAATGAAAGAATGTTTATCACGACACTTGAACGTGAGGGCATAGACATTAAAGTAAACGGTGGTATCGTTAAAGGATTTTTCCGTATTAATAATAGTGGCGAAGGTAAACAATTCGCAACATTATACACGGCTATTGATAAGGTCAATCAGGGCGATTTAGTGTTGATTGACACAATACCACTTATAGCCCAAAAGGTTATCACCGAAGAATCAACGGTATATCAGAAATCAACATTACAGAAATGCAACCAGTTAATTGAAATTATGGTCAAGAATCCACTTGATAATACTAAGGCGACCCTTACATCATTCTATGGTATATCGGATGATATATCCCAATCTTTAAAAATAGATAGCGATATAATCACTTCCCAAAGTTCTTTGCATTTACAGTTGCCGTTAACCAGCCAATCTAAAAATATATTATTAAATGACCGTCTTTATGTCGGCGGTAATCAGATGGCGTGGAAAGTCAATGATATGATAGAGCAGAATGGCGTGATAGAACTACATTTAACCCGTTCTGCCATTGATACGACCTATGACGATACAACAAATGGCATTGCTGACAGGTGGCGTTACGAAACCAAACCATCTATTTATACAACCAATATAACAGAAAGCACCGTTACACTCAATCAGGACGATACCAGCCAATTAACGGTATCAGTATTAAAAGATGGTGTTGCTATGACCGAAACGCCAACTATTAATTGGAGCGTATCAGACACCACCATAGCAAGTGTGGATTCCACTAATACCATTAAGGGGCTTGTAGTTGGTTGTTGTGAAGTAAGTGGGTCGTATAAAGCAACTGATAATGATATAGCGATTGGCGATACAGTTAGTGTTACCGTTAATGCAAAACCCGTTGTGGCAGATATTGTTGTGACACCAGCGTATAACGAAACCAGCGATTATAAATTGAAACAGGGATATAGTGCGGTAACATTTACTTGTAGTATTGATGGCGTAACAAGTCCAGTATGGAATATTACATTAAATAATAATGGTGTGGCAAGTAGTTATTATGAATCTACCATCGATAACGGGCTAGGTACATTTACTTGCAAATGTGTTACAAGAAATGCTAATTTAATTGAGTATGATATTTCGGAATCCACAACAGGTAAAACGGCAAAATATTATGTAAAATTGGCAAGTATGGTGGGTTGATTTTATGGTTAAAATAGTATATAATAATCGAATCAAATATTGCTTTAGAAACCCTATAAATAATTAAATGTTTTTATTGGTTGGGTAGGTAAAAATCGTTGAAATTTCAACATTTTCCTTTTGATATTTTTCCAAATACAGTGAATTTATCGGATTGCTGGCATGGAAGATCGGTATTGAAAGGTCAGGCAAGTTTTGATATAATGTACCTTGCTTGCAAGGGAGAATTATTATATGATTACAAAAGAAAAAATTAACAGAATAAACCAGCTATCCAGAAAGTCGAAAACCTCGGGTTTAACTGAAGATGAAAAGGCTGAGCAACAACTTTTGCGCAGGGAATACATAGATTCCTTCAAGGCGAATCTGAAAGCTCAGTTGGATCAGATCGAGATAGTTGAAGGCATCGAAAAAGAAGAAGGCCGAGATAAGAATGACTACGTTGTAGAGATAGAAGATGAATTAAGTTAAATGCAATGAAAAAGGGGAGAGTTTTTCAAAAAAACATCCTCTTTTTTTGTTTGAAAACTGCTTAATATGGTATAATCTACAAAGTAAGTTTAGAAAGGGAGTAGAAACATATGAGTCAGACCAGAAGAGTTTATCTCGATTATTCGGCGACTACACCGGTCAAAGAAGAAGTCTTAAAAGAAATGATTCCATATTATACTGAAAAATTCGGCAATCCATCCAGCCTTTATACTATAGGCCTTGAATCTAAGGCGGCCATAGATAAGGCAAGGGCACAGGTAGCCGGTTTGATAAATGCAGATCCTGCGGAAGTTTATTTCACAGGTGGCGGCAGTGAAGCTGATAACTGGACCCTCTTCAGCGTTGCCAACGCAATGAAGACCAAAGGAAAAGGTAATCACATAATCACGAGCAAGATCGAGCACCATGCAGTATTGCATTCCTGCCAGTTCCTTGAGAAAAATGGATTCGAGGTTACATATCTTGATTGTGAGAAAGACGGAACGATAACTCCTGAATCCCTGGAGGCTGCTATCAGACCTGACACGATTCTGGTAAGCATAATGTTTATTAATAATGAGATAGGAACTATAGAACCTGTGGAAGCACTGGCTAAAGTAGCTCATGACCACGGTATTCTGTTCCATACAGATGCAGTTCAGGCATTGGGAAACACACATATAGATGTTAAGAAAATGGGCATAGATATGATGTCAATGTCATCCCATAAGATATATGGACCTAAGGGCGAGGGAGCTCTGTATATGCGTAAAGGTATCAAGATCCCTAGTTTTATCCACGGTGGAGCTCAGGAAATGGGCAAGAGGGCAGGAACTGAAAACCTGCCAGGCATCGTAGGCTTCGGAAAAGCCGCTGAGTTGGCAGGCGAGAATCTTGATAAGCATATCAAACATTGTACAGATATCAGGAATTATCTCCTGGATCAGATAAAGAAGAATATCCCTGATGTGGTTGTGAACGGAAATATGGAACACAGACATCCGGGAAATGCTAATGTAATCTTTGAATATATTGAAGGTGAGTCGATTCTTCTACTGCTGGATAGTTTTGGCATCGCTGTATCTACAGGATCAGCCTGCTCATCTAAATCTTTGAAGCCTTCACATGTATTGGCTGCTATAGGAGTTCCTGATGAGATGATACACGGCACTATAAGGTTCACAGTAGGTGATTTCACCACTAAGGAAGACATTGATTATGTAATAGATTGCCTGACAAAGGTAGTATCAAGATTGAGAGAGATATCCTCAGTCAACAGTAAGAAAGGCTGGTAGAAATGGGATTATATAATGATACAGTAATGGATCACTTCATGAATCCAAGAAATGTAGGAGAAATAGAAGATGCAGACGGTACAGGCGTTTACGGAAGCCCTGTCTGCGGAGATATGATGCAGGTCCAGATAAAAGTTAAGGACGACATAATTACAGATGCTAAATTCAAGACCTTTGGTTGTGGAAGCGCCATTGCTTCATCAAGCATGGCTACAACTATGATCATAGGAAAATCTGTTGAAGATGCTTTGGAAGTAAGCAATAAGAAAATCATCGATGAACTTGGAGGTCTGCCGGCAGTTAAGGTACATTGTTCGGTTCTGGCTGATCACGCAATCAAATCTGCCATATATGATTATGCTCAGAAGAATAATAAGACATATAAGGGACTAGAAGGATTTGATCCAAATGAGGATGATGACGATGAAGGAGCTACGGAATAATAAAGTTGTACTTGGACTGAGTGGCGGAGTGGACAGCACTACCGCCGCTTTGTTGTTGAAGGAAAAGGGCTATGAAGTCATAGGTCTTTTTTTAGATGTGATGGGAGACGGAAGTTCTGACATAGAAGCTGCTGCTAAGGCGGCAGAACAGTTAGACATACCTTTTGTCCATCGAGATGTATCTGACATTTTTGAAAAGGTAGTAATCAGTGATTTTTGCCGGGAATACAGTATTGGGCATACGCCTAACCCTTGCGTCGTATGCAATCCAAACGTAAAATTCAAGACCATTATAGATGTGGCTGATGAATTAGGCGCATATTACATTGCTACAGGTCATTACGCCAGAATAATAAATCGGTATGACAGATATTATGTTCAACAGGCGGCAAGTCTGAGGAAAGATCAGTCATATATGCTATATCGACTAGGGCAGGATATACTATCCAGAATCATATTTCCTTTAGGCAATTTTCAGGACAAGGAAGAAACGAGAAATCTTGCAAAGTCACATAAGCTGTTTTCTGCAGATAAAGCGGATAGCCAGGAAATCTGCTTCATAGAAGATGGAAAGAAAGCTTACGTGGATTTCATAGAAGATCGCGGTTTTCATTGCGAACAGGGAGATTTTATATACAGTGACGGCAGTGTCATCGGCAAACACAAAGGCCTGCTTTATTATACCGTTGGCCAGCGTAAAGGCCTGGGCCTGAACCTGGGCAAGTCAGCCTTTGTTACAAAGATTGACCCAGCCGGAAATACTATCACCTTAGGCAGCAATAAAGACCTGTTCAAGGAAAATGTCGTATCCCACAGCAATTTCTTTGTTGCAGATTCTACAGAAAGAATACCTGAGACCGTTGATAATGATTGCCTGCTGGCTAAGATACGCTATGGAGCCGGTCTTTCACCGTGCACATTGAAGGCTGGAGACAATGGCAGAGTCATAGCAACTTTTGATATAGCACAACGCGCAGCAACACCCGGCCAGTCCATAGTATTCTACGCTAAGGACAGCGAAGAGGAAAGCGCCTACGTAATAGGCGGCGGACTTATAGAAAGTGATTACTAAATCCTCACATTATGGATATATAATTACTATAATAGATGTGATAGAATAACGATATGGATATTAATGAAATAAAAGCAATAGCGACAACTGAATATGAAAGATGGCTGCTCAACACTATGGGCGATGATGAGGCTCAGAAGCAGCTTGAGGCACTAGGTGGAAATCAGGAGGAAGTATTAGATTCTTTTTATACCCACCTTTCTTTTGGTACATCGGGCATGCGCGGCCTTATGGGCCTTGGTACTAACAGGATCAACGGTTATGTAGTCAGAAGGGCTACCCAGGGCGTGGCAAATTACCTGAACAAAAGGTACTCTGCGCCGTCTGTTGTCATATCCTATGACAGCAGAAAAAACTCTGAGTTTTATGCTAAGGAGACTGCGGCCGTGTTACATGGTAACGGTATCAAGACTTACCTATTCCCGGAGATAACACCGGTTTCGGTACTTTCCTATTCCATATCATATTTGAAATGTCATATGGGAATAATGGTGACAGCCAGTCATAACTCTAAAGATTACAACGGATATAAAGTATATAATAAATATGGATATCAGATAGTGGGCCATGAGCCGGATCTTATTCTGGATGAAATAGAATCGCTGGATTATTTCGATGGCATCAATTATGACCCAAGCGGAGTGATTACCGTTAATAATAAAGTCGGCAAGAGCTTTGTTAAGCAAATAGTTTCAATGACCACAAAGCTGGAACATGACACTCTCAATGATCTGAAAGTGATATACACGCCACTTAACGGGGCGGGACGTAAATATGTGAAAGACGTTTTCAAAGGCATAGGCTTTGAAAATTACGATATAGTGAAGGTGCAGGAATACCCGGACGAAAAATTTTCTACCTGCCCGGCACCAAATCCAGAGAGGATACTGGCCTATGACCAGGCATTCAAATATCTGGATTCTGAAGGCGGAGACATTATTATTGCTACGGATCCTGACTCGGACAGAATAGGAACTGCCATATACCACGACGGCATGCGCACGCTTCTGACAGGAAATCAACTGGGGATATTGATATTGGATTACCTTTGTCATATGAGGCCTCCTGAGGCTGGTCAGATAATGGTCAACAGCATCGTATCTTCGCCCCTTGCAGGGAAAATTGCCCGCGATAATGGACTGAGAGTAGTAAACACATTGACAGGCTTCAAGTATATAGGAGAAATCATATCGGATCTTAAATCTGAAAATGATGAAAATAAATACTATTACGGTTTCGAAGAAAGCAACGGGTATCTCATATCGCCATTCATCTGTGATAAAGACGGCGTAAGCGGCGTTATGATCACATTAGAAATGGCAGCTTATCATAAATCCCATGGAAAAGATATGATAGACAGATTGAACGAACTCTACGATAAATATGGAGTCTGCGTAGATAAGACCAGAAATTACTTCTTCAACGGCGCGGAGGGCGCCGATAAAATGAATAGGATCATGGCTTATTTCAGAGACGAAGTCAATGATTCGATCGGTGGTTTGAAAATAGTAGATAAAATCGATTACAATGAAAATACGGGCCTTCCAAAGGCGGATGTGATACAGTTTGACCTGGAGAAGGGCAGTACTCTTATAATCAGGCCTTCAGGGACAGAATCAAAACTGAAGATATATTCATTCGAGGCCACTGACATTACCCCTGTGGAGAAGGATATAATAAGTATAATTGAAAAATTCAAGGGTTTATAGTATAATAAATCATTGTTGTAATTTTGGAGGAAGATATTATATATGGAAAAGCTAGGCTTAAATGAAATAAGGAAGATGTTCAGGGATTTTTATGTTAGTAAGGATCATTATCCCGGAAAGAGCGCTTCACTTATACCTAAGAACGATAAATCTCTTTTGATAATAAACTCTGGAATGGCTCCTTTGAAGAACTATTTCTCCGGAGCAGAAGTGCCACCGGCTAAGAGAATGACTACCTGTCAGAAATGTATAAGAACGGGTGATATAGATAATGTTGGACTCACTTCCAGACACGGCACGTTCTTTGAGATGCTGGGCAATTTCTCTTTTGGTGATTATTTCAAGGAAAAGTCACTTACCTGGGGCTGGGAATTCCTGACCGAATACCTGAAAATGCCAGCGGATAAGATCTGGGCAACTATATACCTGGATGATGATGAAGCATATAGAATATGGCATGATGTCATAGGTCTTCCTGACGACAGGATCGTACGTCTCGGCAAAGAAGATAATTTCTGGGAAATAGGTCTGGGACCTTGCGGTCCTGACTCTGAGATATTTTTCGACAGAGGTCCTGAATATGGCTGTGGTAAGCCGGATTGCAGACCCGGATGCGAATGTGACAGATATATCGAGATATGGAATCATGTATTCACGCAGTTCTCTAAAGAAGAAGATGGATCCTACACTGATCTTGCTCATCCTAACATAGATACAGGCATGGGACTTGAAAGAATGGCCTGCGTAATGCAGGATGTAGATTCTATTTTTGATGTAGATACTATCAGATACATTCTTAACGGCGTAGTAGACCTATGTGGCAAAGAATATGAGGCGGGGGACGCTAAGGCAGACGTTTCCATGAGAATAATCACGGATCATATGCGTTCTATGGTGTTCATGATATCAGACGGCATCATACCGTCAAACGAAGGCAGAGGCTATGTTTTGCGCAGACTCATAAGACGAGCAGCCAGACACGGCCGTATCCTCGGAATTGAAGGTAATTTCCTGCAGGGACTTGCTGATAGAGTCATAGAAGTATCCAAAGAGGCATATCCTGAACTTTTGGAAAAACAGGATTATATCAAGAAGATAATATCCCTTGAGGAATGTAAATTTGCTACTACTTTGGATCAGGGATGCTCTATAATAACTGAATGCATCGATGATATGAAGAAGGAAAATAAGACCGTACTCAGTGGAGATAAGGCATTCAAGCTTTACGACACTTATGGATTCCCGCTGGAACTTACTGAGGAGATCCTTGAGGAAAATAATATGACAGCTGATGTGGAAGGTTTCGATGAAAACATGAAGCAGCAGAAGGAAACAGCCAGAGCCGGCAGGAAATCTACAGACGAGGAAGCATGGAAAGATGCCGACATAGTTGTAGATGTTCCAGAGACTGAATTCACCGGATACAATGATTTGGTGGATCAGTGTAAGGTCCTTAAATTATATAAAGAAGGTGAGGAAGCTGAGTTCGCCAGTGCAGGGGAGAATGTGATAGTCTACCTTGACAAAACGCCTTTCTATGCTGAAGGCGGCGGTCAGGTTTCTGATAACGGATTTATGTCAACCGAAGAGGGCAAGGTACAGATTTTGTCCGTGTCCAAGACACAGGGAATATATGCCCACAAGGGCACGGTAGTTGAAGGCAGTATCAACTGTGGAGAAACTGTAGAATGCCATGTGAATGTAGTAAAGAGGAATAAGACAGCCAGAAACCATACAGCTACGCATCTTTTACAGAAGGCATTGCGAGAAGTACTTGGTAATCATGTAGAGCAGGCTGGTTCCTACGTCAATGAGAAGGAACTGAGATTTGATTTCACTCACTTCGAAGCTGTTTCTAAGGAAGATTTAATAAAGGTCGAGAATATCGTAAATGAAAAAATCTGCGAGTTCTTACCGGTCAATACGGTAGAAACTTCCATGAAAGAAGCTCAGACTATGGGTGCTATGGCTCTATTTGGAGAAAAGTACGGCGATAAGGTCCGCGTAGTAAATTGCGGCGAATGGAGCAAGGAACTGTGTGGAGGCACACACGTCGCTAATATCGGGCAGATCGGTTCTATGAAGATAGTTTCTGAAACCGGTGTGGCATCTGGTGTTCGAAGAATCGTAGCTTATACGGGCACCGGTGTGCTGGATGCGGCTAAGAAAGCAGAGAATACTATAGAAGAGGTCGCTCAGATAGTAAAGGCAAGTCCTAATGTAATAGTAACCAGGGCTGCAGGCCTTATGGACGAGTTGAAGGAATCCAGAAAAGAATTAGATGACATGAAGAAAGATGCTATCGGTTCTGAACTAGATGATATAGTATCGGCAGCTGAGAACATAGGCGATATCAAATTAATAACTAAAGAATTCAAGGATATGAAAATAGAAGATCTGAGGAGCTTGTCTGATGAAATAAAGGCGAAGAATCAGAGTACTGTAATGGTATTTGCAACTGTAAGCGGAGGCAAGGTAACTATGCTTGTTTCTGTAACAGATGATCTGCTTGATAAAGGCTATCACGCAGGAAATATGATCAAGAAAATAGCTCCGGCTGTGAAAGGCGGAGGTGGAGGTAAAGCTGATATGGCTCAAGCCGGCGGTAAGGATCCTTCAGGAATTTCTAACGCATTTAAGGTTGCAGAAGAGTTGTTATCATAGTATAATAGGTTCAAAGGAGGTCGTAACATGGATAATAAGAAGACTATAATGTTTGATGCTACTAAAACACAGCAAAGAACAACTAAGGAGATCCTCGAGACAGTTTATGATGCCCTGGAGGAAAGAGGTTACAACGGTATCGATCAGATGGTCGGCTACATTTTGTCAGGCGACCCTTCGTACATTACCAGTCATAACAATGCGCGACTTATGATAAGCCGCATAGACAGAGATGATCTGGTTGAAGAGATACTGAAAGAGTATCTGAAAAAATAACGTCTTGAAGACGGCAGGTTATTATGTTAGCTTGCCGTTTTTTTATTATGAGGTAGGAAAATGAGAAAAATCGGACTTGATGTAGGTGATAGGACCGTCGGAATAGCTGTCAGTGACCCTCTTGGCATAACAGCCCAGGGAGTCACTACTTTAGATAGAGTAGGCATACGTAAGGATACTGGTAAAGTCCTGGATCTGGTCAGAGAATACGATTGCGATGGCATAGTAATAGGACTTCCTCTCAGTATGAATGGAACAGACAGCGAACAGACAGGAAAGGTACGTGAATTCGGCACTATGCTTGAGAATAAAATGCGCAGTACAGCCATGAAAGGCATAGAAATCATATGGCAGGATGAAAGACTAACTACCGTACAGGCAGAGCGAGTACTTGTCGAGGCAGATGTGAGCAGAAAAAAACGTAAACAAGTCATAGATAAGCAGGCTGCAGTATTAATTTTACAGTCATATCTTGATGCCCATTGATTACGAACTATAATACCATAACGCCATAATATAGTTCGCGATTTCACCTGATTTATCAATAAATCGTAAAGAATTCTTGCATTTATTCTACTTTTTGCTGAACGAATGTTGAAGACAAAAAGTATCTATGATAAAGTTGTCTATAGATACTTTTGGTTTATTTGGAGGTTAGATACATATGAAAAAAGTTGGAATAATAATGGGCAGCGACAGCGATCTGCCAGTAGTTGAGAAAGCAATCAATGCATTGGAAGAATTAGGTGTGCCGTATGAGGTACATGTCTATTCGGCCCATAGAACTCCTGCAGAAGCTAAAGACTTTTCTGCAAACGCAAGAGAAAGAGGCTTCGGAGTAATTATTGCGGCAGCAGGAAAGGCAGCCCATCTTGCCGGTGCTTTAGCAGCCAACACGACTTTGCCTGTAATAGGCGTACCTGTAAAATCGTCAACGTTAGACGGTTTGGATGCACTGCTATCTACAGTTCAGATGCCCGGCGGAATACCTGTAGCAACTGTGGCCATAGATGGAGCACAGAACGCAGGGCTTTTGGCTGCCCAGATGATAGCTATAGAAGACGCAGAACTCGCAGCTAAATTAGATGCCCAGAGAAAGGCAGCAGCAGATAAAGTCCTTTCGAAAAATAAAGCAGTTGAAGATAAGTTTAATAAATAGGAGAGACAAATGAGCGGTTTAAGAGAGGAATGCGGCGTATTCGGCGTATTCGGTACAGAAACACAGGATGTGGCCAGCACTACATATTACGGGCTCTTTGCCTTACAGCACAGAGGTCAGGAAAGTTGCGGCATAGTTGTCAATGATGACGGTATCTTTAACAGTTACAAGGATACGGGATTGGTAAACGATGTTTTCACACAACAGAATATCGAAGATCTGGGACAGGGACAGATGGCTGTAGGTCATGTGCGTTACGGTACTACAGGCCATAATGACAGGCTGAATTCCCAACCTATACTAGTAAATCATCATAAAGGGCGCATGGCTCTTGCCCACAACGGAAATCTTGTAAATTCATATGAATTGCGTCATGACCTTGAAATGGAAGGATCGATTTTCCATACTACCAGTGATACGGAAGTGATCTCATATATCATTACTAAAGAACGCATACACAGCGATTCTATAGAAGAAGCCGTCAATAAAGCTATGAATAAACTTCAGGGAGCGTATTCCCTGGTGATCATGTCACCGTCCAAACTCATAGCAGTCCGAGACGAGTATGGTTACAGACCTCTTTGTTACGGTCAGAGAGATGACGGAACTTACATAGTAGCTTCAGAAACCTGCGCCTTAGACGCAGTCGGAGCTAAATATATAAGAGATATAGAACCTGGAGAAATAGTAATATTCGATGCTGACGGCGTCAGGAATATAGATGACCATTGCAATAAAAAACCACATCAGATATGCATTTTCGAGTATTTATACTTTGCAAGACCTGATTCTGTAATCGAGGGAAAGAGCGTGCACGGTGCCAGAGTCAAGGCCGGAGCATGTCTGGCTATGGAGCATCCTGTTCAGGCTGACGTTGTAGTCGGAGTTCCTGATTCTGGTCTTGATGCCGCTATAGGCTACGCAAGACAATCGGGCATACCTTACGGAATAGGCTTCATTAAGAACAAATACATCGGCCGTACATTTATCGCGCCGGGACAAAAGGTCAGAGAGGACAAAGTCAGAATCAAACTGAATGTACTTGCTGACACAGTCAGAGGCAAGAGGGTAGTCCTGGTAGATGACTCTATCGTTCGCGGCACTACCTGCGCCAGAATAGTAAGGTTGCTGAGAGAAGCCGGTGCCACAGAAGTCCATATGAGATCGTCAGCACCTCCTTTTACGAATCCATGCTATTATGGAACTGACATCGATTCTAAGGAAAATCTCATTGCCTGCAAATATCCTCTAGAGCAGATAGCAGAGGTCATTGGCGTAGACAGTATGGGATATTTGGATATAAATCATTTGAATATGCTGATCGGCAATAAGCCGGGAGAAGGCTTCTGTGACGGTTGCTTCAGCGGAAATTACGCTACGGCCATACCAACAGAAGGCGAGAAAGACAGATTCGAAAAGAAAATCAGTGAGAAAGAGTAAGGAGAGAAAAATGGCTAAGAGTTTCAGTGAAAGTTATAAGGATGCCGGCGTTGATATCACAGCCGGATACAAGTCGGTAGAACTTATGAAAAAGCACATTGCCAAGACCATGGCTTTCGGCGACACGTCGGACCTTGGGGGCTTCGGCGGGCTGTTCCATCTTGATATGAAGGGCATCAACGAACCTGTCCTGGTAAGCGGCACAGACGGCGTAGGAACTAAGTTAAAGCTGGCTTTTCTCATGGACAAAAATGACACTGTAGGCATCGACTGCGTTGCCATGTGTGTGAACGACATCATTTGCGTAGGAGCTAAACCTTTGTTCTTCCTGGACTATATAGCCTGCGGTAAGAACTATCCTGACAAAATCGCTCAGATAGTAAGCGGCGTAGCAGAGGGTTGTGTTCAGTCCGAATCAGCTCTCATTGGAGGCGAAACAGCAGAAATGCCAGGATTTTATCCTATAGATGAATACGACCTGGCTGGCTTCGCTGTTGGAGTCGTTGATAAATCCCGGGTTTTGAACAAAGAAAACATCAAGGCCGGCGATGTACTCATCGGTCTTCCTTCATCTGGCATTCATTCCAATGGATTCTCTCTCGTAAGGAAGGTATTCGATGTGGAAAACGCAGACCTCAGTGAGAAATATCCTGAACTAGGTGGAAAGTCTATTGGAGAAACACTTCTGACGCCGACTAAAATATATGTAAAACCAATGCTGAAGCTGTTCGACGCAGTAACAGTCAAGTCTGTCGCACACATTACAGGAGGTGGCTTCTATGAAAACATACCAAGGAGCCTTCCAAAGGGTATGGGCGTTAAAATCGAAAGAAGCGCTATCAGAGTGCTTCCGATATTCGATTTGCTGGCAGCTAAGGGCAACATACCTGAAAGAGATATGTTCAACACTTATAACATGGGCGTAGGAATGACATGCATAGTAGCACCGGAAGATGCCGAGAAAGCTTTGGCTACACTTCATGAGGCAGGGGAGGATGCATATATCCTCGGTGAAACCGTAGAATCAGAAGAGGGTGTAGTAATATGCTAGGTTCCAAAACCAAAATAGCAGTAATGGTTTCCGGTGGCGGTACTAACCTTCAGGCTTTGATAGACGCTGAAAAAAGCGGTATTATCAAAAGCGGTGAGATCGTCATGGTAGCATCAAATAAAAGCGATGCTTATGCTTTAACAAGGGCTGAACAGAATGGCATTGAAGCTGTGATCATGACAGGTGAATCCGATATTCTGAATATTTTCAGAGAAAAGGGCATAGAACTCATAGTTCTGGCCGGATTTCTGAAAATACTGAGCCCGGAATTCATAAACGAATACAGAAGCAGGATCATCAATATCCATCCTGCACTGATACCTTCCTTTTGTGGGGACGGCTGCTACGGACTCCATGTCCACGAGAAAGCCCTGGCCTACGGAGTCAAGGTGACAGGCGCCACTGTACATTTTGTTAATGAGGTAACCGACGGCGGAGAAATAATAGCACAGAAAGCCGTAGATGTAATGGACGGGGACACTCCTGAAATACTTCAGAAGAGAGTAATGACCCAGGCAGAATGGATACTGCTTCCGCAGGCCACAGAGAAAATATCCTATGAAATCATGAAAGGAATCAGATAATGGACGTATATGAAACTAAACCTATGAAGGAATATCTGTCCGGAAACCCTTATGTGGGCCGCGGACTGGTGATCGGCCGCAGTGAGGACGGTGAAAAGGCGGCTATAGCATATTTTATCATGGGCAGGTCGGAAAACAGCAGAAACAGAGTATTTGTGGAGCAGGAGGATGATCTGATGATCAAGCCATTCGACGAATCTAAAGTCGAGGATCCTTCACTGATAATATATTATCCGATAAGGAAGATCGATCATGAGATCATAGTGACAAACGGCGATCAGACTGATACCATTGAGAGATACAGAATCGAGGGAGGAAGTTTCGAGGATGCTCTTATGACGAGAGAATTCGAACCTGACGGCCCTAACTGGACTCCGAGAATAAGCGGCGTCCTGAATTTCGAAGAAAAAGATGGCTTCAGATATAAAATCAGCATATTAAAGAGCCTTGATGCAGAAGGCAGTCAATGCAGCAGGTATTTCTTTAATTACAACGCCAAGGCGGGCCTGGGGCATTTCATCCACACATATATCACTGACGGCGATCCCATACCTACTTTCATGGGTGAGCCAGAAAGGGTACTGATACCTGACAGTATAGATGATTTCACTGATGAAATATGGAATAATCTCGATAAAGACAATAAGATATCTTTATATACGAGATATGTAGACATAGCAACAGGAAAGGCGGAAAATCGCCTGATCAATAAGAACAAATAAGCTAGGAGGGCTTCCATGAAAGAATTCCAATTAAAATACGGATGTAACCCAAATCAGAAACCGGCCAGGATATTTATGGACGATGGAACAGATCTTCCTGTTGAGATACTCAACGGCAAGCCTGGATACATTAACTTCCTGGATGCATTCAACAGCTGGCAGCTTGTAAAGGAACTGAAAGACTGCCTTGGAATGCCGGCAGCAGCGTCATTCAAGCATGTCAGTCCTACATCGGCCGCAGTAGGCGTCAGGATGGGCGATAAACTGAAAAGAGCGTGTTTTGTTGACGATATAGAGGGACTTGACGACTCGCCCATAGCCACAGCCTACGCAAGAGCCAGAGGCACCGACAGAATGTCATCCTTTGGAGATTTTGCCGCTCTCAGCGACATCTGCGACGCTACAACGGCTACACTGCTGAAAAGGGAAGTATCTGACGGCATCATAGCTCCGGGATACACTGATGAAGCCCTGGAAATACTCAGGACCAAGAAAAAGGGCAATTACAATATAATCAAGATAGATCCTGATTATGTACCTGCCGTGAAAGAGCATAAGCAAGTTTTCGGCGTCACATTCGAACAGGGCAGAAACAACTACTCTGTGACAACTGATGACTTTACCAATATAGTAACTGATAATAAAACTCTGACTGAAGAAGCTAAACGCGACATGGTCATAGCCCTGATCACATTGAAATATACGCAATCCAACTCAGTAGCCTTTGTTCAGGATGGGCAGGCCATAGGCGTAGGTGCCGGCCAGCAATCCAGAATCCACTGCACTAGACTTGCAGGTGACAAGGCTGATTTCTGGCACCTGAGACAGGCCGATAAAGTTCTGGACCTTCCTTTCAAAGAGGATATCAGAAGACCTGAGAGGGATAACGCCATAGATTCATATCTGGGCACAGAGCCAGAAGAAATACTTAGGGATGGCGCATGGGAGAATTTATTCACAAGGAAACCCGAACCGTTTACTAAGGTAGAACAGAAAGAATATCTGAAGACTATAACAGGCGTAGCTCTTGGAAGCGATGCCTTTTTCCCGTTTGGTGACAACATAGAAAGAGCCGCAAGAAGCGGCGTAACTTATATAGCAGAGCCGGGAGGTTCAGTGCGCGACCAGAATGTCATAGATACCTGCAATAAATACAATATGGTAATGGCATTTACAGGTATGCGCCTGTTCCACCACTGATGACAAGGGAGGAATCAATATGAAAGTAATGGTCGTAGGCGGTGGCGGTAGAGAGCACGCTATAATCAAAAAGATCAAAGAAAGTCCCAAGGTGGATGAGATTTACGCATTGCCGGGCAATGGCGGTATCGCCGCTGACGCAACCTGTGTAAATATAGGCGCAGAAGATCTCGACGCCATTGTAGATTTCGCAAAAGTAAACAAGATGGATTTTGCCGTAGTTGCTCCTGATGACCCCCTTGTAATGGGTCTGGTGGATATGCTGGAAGACAAGGGGATACCTTGCTTCGGACCCCACAAGGATGCAGCCATAATAGAGGGAAGCAAGGCCTTCGCTAAAGATCTTATGAAGAAATATGGCATTCCTACTGCTCAGTACGAGGTGTTTACTGAAATGGAGCCTGCTCTGAAGTATGTTGAAGACTGCAAGATACCTGTAGTTGTCAAAGCTGACGGTCTTGCCAAGGGGAAAGGCGTCATAATAGCGGAAGATAGAGATACTGCCAGAAATGCCGTAGAATCAATGATGGAAGATAAGATGTTCGGCGACAGCGGCAGTTGCGTGGTCATAGAAGAATTCCTTACAGGCCCAGAGGTCTCAGTTCTGTCATTTACCGACGGAAAGACACTGATACCTATGGTATCCTCTATGGACCATAAAAGGGCTCAGGACGGCGATAAAGGCCTCAATACTGGCGGCATGGGAACCATAGCTCCGAATCCTTATTACACCCAGGAAATTGCAGATCAGTGCGAGGAAGAGATATTCCTGCCTACGATGATAGCCATGAACAGGGAGAACAGAAGCTTTTCCGGCTGCCTGTACTTCGGCCTCATGCTTACGGAAGAAGGACCTAAAGTCATAGAATATAACTGCAGATTCGGAGACCCTGAGACACAGGTTGTCTTGCCGTTACTGGACAGCGACCTTATGGATATATTCCTGCATGTTTCAAGGGGAACACTGTCAAGTGCAAAGGTTTCCTTCGCTAAGGATGCTGCCTGCTGTGTAGTAATGGCAACGAAGGGATACCCGGGGTCATATGGCAAGGGTTATCCTATAAGCATACCTGAGGATGTGAAAAATGTATATGTCGCAGGAGCTACCGTCGAAGCTGACGGTTCACTGCGTTCCAACGGCGGCAGGGTCTTGGGAGTAACTGAACGCGGCAGCGATATAAGAGAAGCCATAGATAAAGCCTACAAGTCTGTAGAGAAGATATCATTTGAAGATGGATTCTACAGACACGATATCGGCCAGAAAGCACTAAAAGCAATGGAGGGTAAATAATGGTTTACAGGATTTATGTAGAAAAGAAAGATGAATTTGCCAGCGAAGCTGAATCTCTGAGGAAGGAAATGATCAGTCTGTTCCAGTTGAATGATTTCGACGACCTGAGAATAGTGAATAGATATGATGTTGAAAATCTTCCAGAAAATCTCTTTAAATATGCAGAAACTACTGTATTTTCAGAGCCTCAGGTAGACAACGCATATGATAAACTGAATATCTCCGATTCAGACAAGGTATTTGCTGTAGAGTATTTGCCGGGACAGTTCGATCAGAGAGCTGAGTCAGCAGCAGAGTGCATACAGCTCATTTCTAAAGGCGAGAGACCTGTAGTGAGAACTGCTAAGATTTATATAATGAAAGGTGATCTCAGCCATAAGGATATAGATACTATTAAGAACTACGTTATTAACCCTGTGGAAGCAAGAGAGGCTTCACTGGAAGAGTATGACACTTTAAAGACAGATTACGATATCCCTACAGAAGTCAAGACTCTGGATGGATTCAACAATATGGATGATGAGGCATGCGGCGAATTCATCAAGGAATATGGTCTTGCAATGGATAGGGGAGACCTGGAATTCTGCCAAAACTACTTCAAATCAGAACACAGGGATCCAACTATAACAGAGATCAAGGTAATAGATACTTACTGGTCGGATCACTGTCGCCACACGACTTTCAATACGACTATAGACAGTGTGACATTCGAGGATCCTGAAATACAGAAGACCTATGAAGACTACATCAGAACCCGTGAAAAACTAAACAGGACCAAGCCTGTAACACTTATGGATATAGGTACACTGGCAGCTAAATACTTGAAATCTAAAGGTCTTATGGACAAATTGGATGAGTCAGAGGAAATAAATGCCTGCACTGTAAAAATGGATGTAGACGTTGACGGAAAGACCGAAAAATGGCTCCTTTTGTTCAAGAATGAGACTCATAATCATCCTACTGAAATCGAGCCTTTCGGAGGTGCTGCTACTTGCATAGGCGGAGCCATCAGAGATCCGCTTTCAGGAAGGAGCTATGTCTATGGCGCTATGAGAGTTACCGGCGCAGCAGATCCACTTAAGCCAGTGTCTGAGACTCTGAAAGGAAAACTGCCTCAGCGTAAACTGGTGACCACAGCCGCTGACGGGTACAGTTCCTACGGAAATCAGATAGGACTTGCGACTGGTCAGGTAGACGAACTCTATCATCCAGGCTATGTAGCTAAGAGGATGGAAGTCGGCGCTGTCATAGCGGCAGCCCCTGCAGAAAACGTTCGCAGAGAAAGACCTGTAGACAGCGACATAGTAATCCTTCTCGGTGGAAAGACCGGAAGAGATGGATGTGGCGGAGCTACAGGATCTTCTAAGAAACATACACTTGAATCGCTGAAGACCTGTGGCGCAGAAGTCCAGAAGGGCAACGCCCCAGAGGAAAGGAAACTTCAGCGGCTCTTCAGAAACCCTGAAGCATCTAAAATGATCAAACGCTGCAACGATTTCGGAGCAGGCGGGGTTTCCGTTGCTATCGGAGAACTTGCCGATGGACTGGAAGTAGACTTAAACGCTGTGACCAAGAAATACGAAGGACTGGATGGTACCGAACTGGCAATCAGCGAGTCCCAGGAGAGAATGGCCGTAGTAGTTGCTGCAGAAGATGCAGATGCCTTCTGCAAGCTGGCTGAGGGAGAAAACCTTGAGGCTACTAGAGTCGCAGTTGTTAAGGATGATCCATATCTGAGAGAATACTGGAACGGTAAAGCAATAGTGAATATTTCCAGGGCTTTCTTGGATACCAACGGCGCAGAGAAACACATAAATATTGAAATTCCTAAGCATACAGACTTCAGAAAGGAACACGGCAGTGATTTCCGGAAAGACTATATGGATCTGGCAGGAGATTTGAACGTCTGCTCCAAGAGGGGACTGTCAGAAGAATTCGACTCGACCATAGGTGCAGGCTCTGTTATGATGCCTTTCGGAGGCAAATACCAGAGAACGCCGGTACAGTCAATGGTCGATCTGGTATCCATAGAGAAAAAACATACGGATACATGCTCGCTTATGTCCTGGGGATTCAACCCTATGATATCCAGCGCAAGCCCATATCACGGTGCTTACCTGGCAGTAGTAGAGTCAGTTTCCAAACTTATTGCTACAGGGGCTTCGTTTAAAGACGTATATCTGTCATTCCAGGAATACTTCGAAAAGCCTGGTAATGATGGCAAACGCTGGGCCAAGCCAATGGCAGCGGTTTTAGGTGCTTTCAAAGCACAAAAGGAACTGGGAGTAGCCGCCATCGGTGGCAAAGATTCAATGAGTGGAACCTTTGAGGACATAGATGTCCCGCCGACATTGATATCATTTGCGGTCACAACTGATAAAGCCGATAGGATAATCACTCCTGAATTTAAAGACGTTAACAGTAAATGTATTCTGTTAACTCCTGAATATGATGAAGATGGTTTACCTACAGGTGAGTCACTCAAGAAGATATTCACTACTATGAACTCTATGAATTATAACGGACTCATTAAAGCAGCCTATACGCCGGGATATGGCGGTGTTGCAGAGTCTGTACTGAAAATGTCCATGGGCAACAGAATAGGTTTCAGATATGATGACAAGCTGTCCTTAGATGATATATTTGGATATCATTACGGTGCCTTCGTTATTGAAACAGATAAAAATGTCAATATAGAAGGTAATAATGCTACTTTGCTGGGAGAAACCACAGCCAGAAACACCATGGAGTGGGGCAGCAATGCTTTGCCTATGGAAGAGCTCTACATGGCTTATGAGAATAAACTGGAGCCAGTATATAAATGCAACATCAAGCCGGAACTGAAAAAGCTCGATACTTTCACATTTAACAGTAAGGATAAAGTTCACCCTAAGACTACAATTGCTGTTCCTAAGGTACTGATACCGGTATTTCCGGGCACAAACTGCGAGTACGACTCAGCCAAGGCCTTCAGAGACGCAGGAGCAGACCCAGAGATCTTTGTTATAAACAACCTTTCATCAGAGGCTGTAGCCAAGTCAGTAGAAGAATTTGCGGCTGGCATCAGAAAGTCGCAGATCATATTCATTCCTGGCGGATTCTCAGGAGGAGATGAGCCTGACGGATCCGGCAAATTTATAACAGCTTTCTTCAGAAATGCTGAGATAAAAGAAGCCGTAACAGATCTTCTGGACAACAGAGATGGTCTCATGGCCGGTATTTGCAATGGTTTCCAGGCTTTGGTAAAACTGGGGCTTGTGCCTTATGGTAAAATAGTAGAAACAGATGAAAACAGCGCGACATTGACATTCAATGAAATCAGACGTCATCAATCTAAGATCGTCAGAACTCGAGTGGCTTCCAATAAGTCACCATGGATGTCCAAGGTAAACGCCGGCGATGTTTTCATGGTTCCAATATCTCATGGTGAAGGAAGATTCATCGCACCGGACAGCTTGATCAGAGAACTTGCTGATAATGGTCAGATACTGACTCAGTATGTAGATATGGCCGGGCAGGTTACTTCCGACATCCAATACAATCCTAACGGTTCATATTACGCTATCGAAGGCATAACATCACCAGATGGAAGGGTAATTGGAAAGATGGGACATTCAGAGAGGATAGGTAAAGATCTATATAAGAATGTGCCTGGAATCTATGATATGAAGATATTCGAATCTGCAGTAGAATATTTCAAATAATGTAAGGAGGTAAGTCATGAAGGATGACCTTATGAAAACGTTGAAAGATGCCGGATTTGACACAGAAGGGACTTTGGAAAGATTTGGTGGAAGCGAAGAAATGTACGAAGAATTTTTAGGTACATTTCTTAAGGATAAAACTTTCGAAACTATAAAGCCTGCTTTTGATAAAAACGATAAAGAAGAGGCCCTGAACACTACTCATACTCTGAAGGGAGTGTCTGGGAACCTTGGAATGACAAGGCTGTATAAAGCCTGCTGTAATACAGTCGAACTTATCAGAGCCAATGAATTCGAGAAGGCCAGAGATTCATATGGCGAATTAGAAGCAGCCTATGAAGAAACATGCAATCTTATCAAATAAACAAGAAGGGAAATTAACTAATATATGAACAATTGCTATCAACCGGATATTGAGACTGCGCCTCGCGAACAAATCAAGGCGTGGCAGGATGAAAGACTGGTTCGTACCGTAAAACACGTATACGACCATGTTGAATACTACAGGAACAAAATGAAGGCTATAGGGCTGGAGCCCGGCGATATCAAGTCGACGGAAGATCTCTACAAGCTGCCTTTTATGAGCAAAGATGATCTTAGAGAAGCTTACCCCTATGGTTTGCTGGCAATGCCCCTCAAGGACTGCGTTAGGATACAGTCTACCAGTGGCACTACAGGAAAGAGGGTAGTGGCTTTTTACACGCAGAATGATATAGATATGTGGGACGAATGTTGCGCCAGAGCGCTGGTAGCAGCCGGCGCCACACCGGAAGATGTCGTTCACGTTTCATATGGCTACGGCCTGTTCACTGGTGGAGCTGGATTTAACGGTGGAAGCCATAAATTAGGCTCTCTGACGCTGCCTATGTCATCAGGAAACACTGACAGACAGATACAGTTCATGACAGACCTGCATTCTACAATACTTTGTTGTACGCCTTCATATGCCGCATACCTGACAGAGACCATCTGCGAAAGAGGACTGCAGGACCAGATAAACTTGAAAGCCGGCATATTCGGCGCTGAAGCCTGGAGCGAGGAAATGCGTCACGATATAGAAGATAAACTTGGCATCAAGGCTTACGATATTTACGGCCTGACAGAGATATCAGGACCGGGTGTATCATATGAATGTCAGGAACAAGATGGTATGCATATCAATGAAGATAACTTCATTGCTGAAACTATCGATCCGAAAACAGGGAAACCTGTACCTGACGGTGAAAAAGGGGAGTTGGTATTCACCAGCATTACCAAAGAAGCATTTCCTCTTATCCGTTACAGGACAAAGGATATCTGCATACTCAATAATGAACCGTGCGCCTGTGGAAGGACTTTCAAGAGAATGTCCAAACCTCTGGGCAGAAGCGATGATATGCTCATAGTCAAGGGAGTCAACGTATTCCCAAGCCAGATAGAGACCGTTCTCATGAACGAGGGATATCCGGCCAACTACCTGATTACAGTCACCCGTGAAAACAACAGTGATAAGATCGAACTGCAGGTAGAAATCACCAATGAGATGTTCTCCGATGAACTGTCTGAAGTTTCAAAGAGAGAAAAGAAGCTTGTGAATGCTCTTAAGTCGATGCTCGGCATCTATGTGGACGTGAGACTTGTTGCTCCGAAAACCATAGAACGCAGTGAGGGCAAGGCTAAGAGAGTTATAGACAAGCGGAATATATAGAAAGGTGGTAAATTATGGAAGTTAAACAAATCTCCGTTTTTCTGGAGAATAAACCTGGCATGCTCACTGAATTTGCCAAGATCCTACAGAAAAATGATATCAGTATGAAGGCACTGTGCCTGGCTGAAACGCCTGAATACGGCGTCCTCAGAATAATAGTAGATGACAACTATAAAATTGCCACTGTCTTGAAAGATGAGGGTTATGTATACAGGGTAACACCGGTTTTGGCAGCAGTGATCCCGGATAAACCGGGTAGCCTTGTCAAGATACTTGATGTACTTGCAGCCAATGACATAAACCTAGAATATACATATGCTTTCATAACAAGAGAAAAAGACGAAGCATATATAATTATCCGTGTTCAGGATACAGAGAAAGCCAATAAAGTCTTCAGAGAAGCCGGAATCAAGCTTCTCTCACAGGATGAAATCGATAAAATGTAGTAAAACGAACAGCAATAATTCAAATTAAGACTAAATCCTAAGGGAAAAACAGACACCGTACCTGAATGGGGGAAGAACGATTCCTCGGGTACGGTGTCTTATTCAGAAGACTAAATTATTCCTAAAATCTTAATTTTGGGAAATGTTATTATATACAAATAAAGAACGCACTCAATCTGGCGCTTTTCTGCTGGTATACGTCTGCTCTATATCCTGTAACCGTTGGTATTTCAATACTTGCAAATATTGAGGCTCTAATTTGCGTTTTAAGCGATTTTATTTCCCCTCTTGGTATAATCGGTCGCTGCGAAATCCTGTAAATATTGATAAATACAGGAAAAGCCACCTCTCGGTGACATTTCTCTGCAGTATGATAAAAATTCAATCTCTTGATTGAGACACTGTTTATTGATATACTGGTATTATGATTTTCTGTCCAACGTTCAGATCTTCTGCTGACATATCATTAGCTTCACATATATCGTAAACCACCTGACGGACATCCTTATTATCCGGTTTATATTCTTTAGCAATATTCCAAAGCGTATCTCCGGATTCGATTTCTACACATTGATACTGTGTCATAGATGAACTGCTGGCTATATTATTGCCGGCTATAGTACTGATCCCGGTAAATATGCACAATGCTACTATAACTGCAAATACTGTAAATCTTATTTTAGATGTTATTCTATACTTCTTCATCGCTCTCACCTCTTGGAACATTTGTTCGTACCATTATAATAGCAGAATATATGTTCGCTGTCAAGAGGAAAATAAACAATTGTTCGCATTATTTTGGAGCAATTGTTTATCAGTAGCTTCTATTTGTTTGCTTTAGTTGTATCTACGCCTAGATAATCGCATAATCCCAAGGCTAAAGCCTTGCCGTAGGCATCGTATTTCTTAGTAAATATCTTGCGTTCGTACCTGATAGAACCTGTTTCAAATAAGCATGCAGCAGGTGCCTTAGTTAGATTCAAACCTTTCAGATCCGTTCTGTATGTGATTCCATTGGTCCGTAAATGCATTTTAGAAATTACGCTCTTATTGAGACATTTGGCCAGTTTAAGATCAGCTGCAGACCTGTAAAGGGGCTGCGTGCCGCTTTTGGCGCCATACCAGTCACAGTGTATATCCAAGTAAGTCTCAACAGGATATTTGTTAGCTCTGCGTATGCACAGGTTGACATTCATGTCATTGTTATTGTCAGCATCAGTTATTACAGAAACCCCGTAAGAACGCATATATTTTACCATGGCTTTTGTAATAGGAAGCATCAGTTTAGCTTCCTGATATCCGCCATAGCAGCAACCGCTGTCCCACCTGCCCTTATCATCGACACCATGGCCACAGCTGATGAACACCAGATGTCCTTCAGTCACTACCTTATCGACATTTGAATAAGCGCTGTATGTATGGCTGCCATCGCTGTTGGTCTTATAAGCTCTGACTTTATAATACCATTTAGTACGCGGCAGAAGCTTATCGTCAGTATATTTATTGGATGTTACTGTAGCCAGTTTCTTATATGAAGCCTTCGTGCTGAGTCTGCTGTAAATCACATAGCCGTCAGCTTCATCCACAGCATTCCAGGTTATCTTATTGATTTTCTTAGCATAGGCTGTGGCTTCTATAGAAGGCGTAGATAATTCTGATAATGCAATAATTGACTTTTCTGAAGACTTGTGGCTATATACATCCCTGCCCTTTACTGTCATATAAGCTCTGACATAATAATAGTACTCAGTACCCTGAACAGCAGCTGAGTCAGTATAACTGGTTTCAGAAGTCGTACCTGTTTTTGAATATGAACCTGTAGATGTGCGACGATAAATAGCATAACCTGTCGCGCTGTCCACTGCTGACCAGGTCATATCAACTACGCCTGGTTTTTCCGATATTACGGTCAGCAACTGTGGCTTGCCGGGAATTGCAACGGCTTTCACAGCCGAGGTGTACTTCCCGAAGAAAACCCTGGAGCCTGAAGACTTATAAGCCCTTATTTTGTAATAATAGGCACGGCCAGTCGTAATATTAACGTCTGCATACGATGTGACTGAAGCAGATGGAGTCGCAATCAGTGTGTATCTGCCCTTGGAGCTGGTGGCTCTGTAAAGCCTGTAACCACTCACATTTGAGGATTTCTTCCATGTAACGCTGATGGTGTTATAAGAAATCCCCGAGGCTTTCAATGAAGAAACTTTCGACGGAATATTACCGGCAAAGGCTTCATTTGATGAAGGTACATAAATAATAGTCAGGCATAATACTATTATAATAGTAAAAGATAATCTGATGATTCTCGGTAAATTATAGAATCTCATATACACAACTCCTCTGTAATAAATTATTCGGATATCTTTTTATATATGTTATCTATTACACCTGTCAGACGTTTTCTGAATATCAGGCATAATACCAATATTATGGCGCAAATAACTCCAACAACGATCATTCCTGTGTAACTCTTATTCAGATACATGACGCCGAAGAGCAGACTTCCGCACATGCCCGGTATACGCCCGACCGTTGAAAGTATCAGGAAAGGCTTCAGTTTCATATCGGAAATTCCTGCAGCATAGCAAACCAGATCCTTAGGCAGACCAGGTATCAAATAAATCAGAAATATTATTACATATGCCTTCTCGCTGTTGAGCCGTTCAAGAAAGTATTGCATTTTATCCTGTCCAAGAAAGAGTTTCATGGCGTCCGCACCCAGAAACCTGGCCAGATAGTATGTTATTGTCGAACCGAGGATCGCTCCTGTAAGAGATAGTACCAGACCCGGCAGGAATCCGAACATAAACCCTGCAGCCACCTGAAATACCTGACCCGGCAGAACACTTATGATTATCTGCAGTATCTGCGCACCTATATAGGCGATCGCGCCTATTTTCTTATAACCTCTAAGGTAATTAGTTGCTTCATCTAAAGACTTGAACTGTGTTATTACATCTTGCTTGAAAATAATAATATAGGCAGGTATCCCAATAAGGATCACTATCAATACGGCAAATTTGGCTATTGTAAGTATAGTATTCCATTTTTTCGCGCGCTTCTCCCCTGCACTCATATTCTCTTTAATGTTCTCTTTTTCCCTTTTGTTTACGTCATCCATAGTTTACTGTTCCCCCTTTAGCAAACCTTTCGACATAAGTCTCTCCATGGACATCATAACTCCCAGTTTAGAATGTTCATAGGTGAGACCACCCTGAAAATAAACTATATAAGGCGGCCGTATAGGCGCGTCCGCACTTAATTCTATTGAAGAACCCTGTACAAAGGCTCCCGCAGCCATTACAACTTTGTCTTCATAGCCCGGCATGTCCCATGGTTCCGGCGTTACGTAGGAATCCACAGGCGCTGCCGCCTGTATGCCTTCGCAAAAGGCAACTACAGCCTCCGGCGATCCGAGTTTGACTGACTGTATTATGTCGCTTCGCTGATCGTCAACGCCAGGCCGTATGTCATAACCCAGGTCTTTATATACCTGGCCACAAAGTACAGCTCCTTTCAGTGCAGCATTTACAACGGTCGGCGCCATAAATAATCCCTGTAGCACGCCTCTGGTCTGGCCAAAGGTAAGGCCGCATTCGCCGCCTATGCCAGGGCATGTCATTCTATAGGAAATAGCCTCCACCAAGTCCGCTCTACCGCATACATAACCGCCTGTCAGAGCCTGTCCGCCGCCGGGATTCTTGATCAGTGAGCCCGCCATAACATCAACACCTACATCGGTAGGTTCTTTAATGTCAAGGAACTCGCCGTAGCAGTTGTCAGCCATACATACTATATTAGGATCGATTTCATGAACAAAATCAGCCCATTCTTCTATTTGGTTTACCGTAATGGAATTACGCCAACTATAGCCCGTTGCCCGCTGAACACAGACCATCTTAGTATTTTTTGTTATGGCATTCCTGACACCTTCCAGATCTATGGAGCCGTCAGACAAAAGTTCAACCTGTTTGTATTTTACCCCGAAATCCTTCAGTGAACCTTTGTTCTCACCGCGGATCCCTATGACTTCCTCAAGAGTGTCGTAAGGGCCGCCTGTGCAGTAAATCATTTCATCGCCAGGACGAAGTATACCCATGAGGGTTATAGCAAGCGCGTGAGTGCCGTTTACTATCGTTGGCCTGACAAGAGCCGCTTCCGTATGGAAAATGTCAGCATATACCTTTTCTACGGCTTCCCTACCGGCATCATCATAACCATAGCCAGTATTCCAGCTGAAATGTCTGTCTGATATGCGGTTCTTCTGTAAAGCAGCCAATACCTTATATTGATTATATGCCTTTATCTCATCGAGAGCTGCAAACTTGTCCCCCACTGCTTTCTCTGATTTTCCGACCTGATCGAGTACTTTCTCATTTATATTGAATTTTTCCGCTAATAAAGTTGTAATGTCGTTCATAGTTTATAGATCTCCTCATCTATTTTTTTCGGTTTTGAGTTAGTTTCTGCAAGCATAACTGCGGCAAACATAAGGCCGCAGCCTATATATTCTCTGAATGTCAGGACTTCGTTAAGTAATATCATGCCAGATAGCAGTGAAAACAGGGTTTCCAGGCTAAGCAGTATAGTTGCTCTTTCTGACTCTACATATTTCTGTCCCAGCATCTGGAATGTGTAACCGACGCCGCAGATGCCTAAACCGGCGTATAATAGCGGCCACATGGCCAGATATATATCGTGCAATGTACATGTCTCAAGTATCAGCGCGAAAGGCAGGCAGATAGCGCCTGTTGCCAGGAACTGCAATAAGGTGAATATGCAGGTGTCAGCCTTTCCCGCAAAATATTCTATAGTGTACAGATATATGGTGCCTGCGATTGCTGTAATAAGCATGAGAACATCACCGCGGTTGATGTTGTCGATTCCGCCGCTAAGGCTTAGGAAGTAGAATCCAACAACAGATATTATTGCTGCGACCCATATCCTCGGGCTTATCTTTCTTTTCAGGAACAACACACCTGCTATAGGCGTCAAAATTACGTATAGGCCTGATATGAAGCCCGCCTTACCTACAGTTGTATATGGCAGCCCGTACTGTTGAGCAACGACCATGGCCGTAAGAACAAATCCCGTTGCGATGCAACCCTTAAGCATCTTTCTGACAGGCATTTCAGCCGCTTTTTGTTCAGGCGATTTATGTTTCCTGACTATCATTGCAACAGGTATCAGTACGATTCCACCCATTATGAACCTGATTGCCGTAAATGTAAAGGGCCCCAGATTATTCATGCCGTCTTTCTGTGCTACAAGTCCACTACCGTAGACCAGGGCAGCCAAAACCAGAATGATGTCGCCTTTGTATGATTTTAGTTTATTCATGTTTATCCTTTTCAGTTTCCTGTCGCTCAGTTTCCCACTCCATATCATGGACCAGATCACGTTTGACATTTGCCTTATGCTTGGCATATAGCTGTGTTGTAGTAACTTGTTCGTGATCCAGCAGAGCCGCCACGTCATATATTGAGTTTCCCCTGCCTATAAGGCTGGTAGCAGCCGTGGCCCTGAGTTTATGAGGGCTATAACCACTCTTGCGGGATGTTTTCATAGCTATTGAAGTATATTTCTTGACAAGCTCACGTATTTGTCTCTCCGTCATTCTTCGGCCCTGAAGTGATAAGAACAGCGCATCCTTATATTCCGGATCCAAACTGCTGTCATCAGCTCTCTCGTGGTTTATATAGTCGTTTATTACCATAGTCACCGAATTATTCATAGGCATTATAGACTCCTTGCCACGCTTTCTGTATATCTTGAATTCGCCCCGGCTGAAGTTGAATGATGAAATATTCAGCTGCTGGAGTTCTGATAGTCTCAGGCCATAAGTAAGGAACAAAATGAGAATTGCCTTGTCTCTCTTTTTCGTTTTCTCCCAGTAGGAACGTTCGTGGTTAGTCAGGCCCGATCCCGTTGATACAGCGTCAAGCATGACCATGACTTCGTCATCCTGCAGTGCCTTGATCTCCCGCTCTCCGGCTTTCGGCACTTTGATCGGGTCGAAGCCGTCAGTTATGTTCTTAGATACCATTTCTTCTCGATACAGATGCTTGAACATGACCGATATGGAAGATTTCTTACGGGCCAGAGTTTTATTATGATTCTCGTATATAGTTATGGTTTTGTCGGTCTCAACCTTGTATTTACGGCAGTAATCCAAGAACATGTTCACATCTACTGCTCTGACTGAATCCAGCTCCTTCAATGTTATCTTATCTATTGTGTCTCCTTTGATGAGGTCGGTCTCCTCTAATAGATATGTAAAGAAGAATTTGATATCATGTAGATAAGCAAGCCTTGTCATTGGAAGCACGTTTCCCTTCAGATATACGAAAAAGCTGCGCAGAAACTTAGGCATCTGTGCTTCAAGGTCTTCGCATTCCTGAAATATCTCATTTTCCTTTTCTACGATATTATCGGGTTTGTCGCTCTTATTATGGATTCTTACGGTTTTATTCGTTTTCTCAGCCATATGAGTATGTCTCCCATACACTCTTCTTCGTCTGCATAATCAGATATGTTGAACCATTTCATATTCTTATATCTTCTGAACCAGGTCATCTGTCGTTTGGCCAGGTGACGAGTGTTCCTCTTAATGAGCCTTACAGCTTCATCTATGTTATATTCTCCATTGAGATAACCAATGATTTCCTTATATCCTATGCCTTTCATGGATATATCGTCACTATCAAGCCCCATAGTCATAAGGGATTTCACTTCATTCACCAGTCCCTCATCCAGGAGCATATCTACCCGTCTGTTTATTCTATCATAAAGCTCTTCACGATTTCTTGCAAGACCAATGAGAATACTTTCATAGTCCTTAGTCGGAACAGGTCCTGTTGCGAAATCCTTGACCCCGTCTCCATATTCGGATGCTTCCAAGGCTCTGACCACCTTCTTGATATTGTTAGGGTGTATCCTGGACGCTGCATCAGGATCTATTTTTTTCAGTTTATCATAAATGGCCATAGGTCCCTTCTCTTCAGCTTCTCTGAAGAGAGATTCCCTGTAATCATTATTTCTTGGCGGCGTACTGAAGTCCATATCATAGAGCAATGAATTAAGATAAAGGCCCGTACCTCCCGCAATTACCGGAATTTTACCTTTGGCAATTATTTCTGTTATGGCTGATTTAGCCATTGACTGATATTTGACTACAGAAAAACTCCCAGAAGGATCGATTTCATCGACCAGGTAATGTCTTACCTTAGCCCGTTCTTCAGCCGTTGGCTTGGCACTGCCGATATCCATATATTTGTAAAGCTGCATGGAATCGCAGGAGACTATTTCCCCATTGATATCCAAGGCAGTTTTTATGGCAAATTCAGTTTTTCCTACTGCTGTAGGTCCGCAAATCACAACTATCTTATCCATATCAGACCCTCTTGAACATTTTCTCAATATCATAAATGGAGAACCTGATAAATGTAGGTCTGCCATGAGGGCAGGAAAATGGATTGCGGCAGAGTTTCAACTGGTCAATAAGGGCTTGTATCTCGGCCGCAGACAAGTGATCATGAGCCTTTACAGCGCTTTTGCACGACCTGGTTATGAGCTTGTCTATGACAACGGTGTTGCCAAGGTCATCTCTTTCGCTTACATTTTCAATGTAGTCTTTAACAAAGTTTTCAGCTTCGGATATTTCCATGAAGTCAGGTATCTCCTTGACTATATATGAATTTGGTCCGAATTCTTCTATGAGATATCCCATATCTCTCAGAGAATCAAGCCAGTCATACTGATTTTCCTTAACTGACAGAGGCACGTCGACTGTAAATGGTGTCAGTATCATCTGTCTCACCTTTTCATCAGCGCCATATTGGCCAACAAGCTTCTCGTAGAAAATACGTTCATGGGCCGCATGCTGATCTATCATATAGAAATCTTCGCCGTCTACTGCTGTGATATATGTATCAAAAATGCAGCCGGTTATTGTCAGATTGTTGAAATCAAAAGGTTTTAGTTTAGTCTCTTCAACAAGTATATGGCTTTTGGAAGTCATTTCCTGTGGTGCTGCTTCTGCCTGTGGAACAGATCTCTCTGATTTGACTATATTATCGCTGACTTCGGAGGTCTCTCTTTTGCTTGACAGTATTTGTTTTATGTCAACTTGTTCGGGAGTCGGCTTGTCTTTTGCTTTTTCAGCATTGCTTTGCTTTATGAAATAATCAGCAGCACCTGCCATGGCCTCTTTTGTACCAAGTGCGTCTATAACTGCCTCTTTCACTGCAAGTTCAACAGCCTTGTCATCGTGAAAGCGTACTTCCTTCTTGTTAGGATGAATGTTCACGTCTACAGAGGCGGGATCCGTCTCCAAAAACAAGAAGGCTACAGGGTAACGACCTTTAAAAAGCCTCTCCTTATAGGCTTCTGAAAGGCCCTTTTCTATTACTTTACTCTTTACGATCCTGCCATTTACGAAGAATATCTGATCCCGCCGGGTGCTCCTGGACAAGGATGGCCTGGAAATGCAGCCTGTCACCGTAAAACCAGGAGTTGTAAAATCTACATCTGCCAGATCATCATATTCTCTTTGTCTATAGACCGTCATGATGGTTTTCTTCAAGGAACTATCTCCTGCCGTTGCAAACAGTACATTCCCATTGTTTATGAATTGAATCTTTATGTCAGTATAGGCCAGAGCCATTTCTGACATGAGATCTATTATCATGCCGCTTTCGGCAGAATCGGACTTAAGGAACTGTCTTCTTGCAGGAGTGTTGTAGAACAGGTCTGTAACTATGATAGTAGTGCCGTGAGGACAGCCAACAGGAACATTCTCAACAACTTCGCTGCCGTTTATAAGAAGTCTGCGTCCGGTTTTCTCAGCTTCCGGTCTCGTTATAAGGGTAGTCTGCGTAACTGCAGCTACGCTGGCCAGAGCTTCTCCTCTGAATCCCAGGCTGCTTATGGAAGTCAGATCTGCCACAGTCTCAATTTTGCTTGTGGCATGACGAAGAAAGGCCGTTTCAACCTGATCTGCCTCTATGCCGCAACCGTTATCCGTAACGCGTATGAAGGTCTTGCCGCCATTCTTTATCTCCACTGAAATAGTATCGGCCCCTGAATCTATAGAATTCTCAAGGAGTTCCTTGACTATGGAAACCGGGCGTTCTATGACTTCCCCCGCCGCTATTTTATCTGATATGTTTTTTTCTAAAACTCTAATCATCTATAAGTTCCTTCAGATCTTCTAATATCTTGATGGCCTGTGAAGGCGTAACTTCCATGAGATCCAGCTGTTTCAACTGTTCTATGACCGGATCCGGCTCGGCGAATAGAGACAGCTGTTGTTCTGCCACATGATCCTTCTCACGAGAGTACTCACTTTGGAAAGCCGTTGTGACTGACCCATGAGAGCCCTCTTCCTCAAGCCTTCCCAGCTTATCCTCAGCATTCATAAGCAGTTTAGCCGGCACACCGGCAAGCTTAGCCACATGTATACCGTAGCTTCTGCTGGCCGGGCCAGGCACTATTTTGTGCAGGAATACAACGTCCCCGCCTTCATCAGAAACGTCCACATTGAGATTTCGTACGCCTTTGATCTCATCCTCCAGGACAGTCAGCTCGTGGTAATGAGTCGCAAAAAGCGTGCGTATGTGTTTCTTCTCGTTGCAAAGGTATTCTACGGCTGCCCAGGCTATGGACAGGCCGTCATAGGTACTGGTTCCGCGACCTATCTCGTCCAGGATTATGAGACTTCTCTCCTTGGAATTACGGAGAATGTAAGCAAGTTCACTCATCTCCACATAGAATGTGGACTGACCCTGGGACAGATTGTCTGAGGCGCCTATACGGGTGAATATCCTGTCGACGACGCCGATAACGGCTTTCTCCGCCGGAACGAAGCATCCTGCCTGAGCCATAAGCACGATCAGTGCTGTCTGCCTCATATATGTTGATTTACCGGACATATTAGGTCCAGTGATTATGAGCATACTGGCGTCCGAATCGTTTAGATAGGTGTCGTTAGATACGAAAAGTCCCTGCTCCGTGGTCTGCTCTATGACAGGATGGCGGCCTCGTTCAATTTCTATGGTGAGGCTATCGTTTATGACAGGTCTGATGTAACCGAGTTTGGTGCTGACGCTTGCGAAGGAACAAAGCACATCCAGTACGGCTATTGCCTGGGATGTCTGCTGTATCTGAGCTATGTAGCCTTCTATGTCTTCTCTTATCTGAGAGAATATCTCATATTCCAGCTGATTTATCTTAGTCTCAGCATTAAGAACTATAGACTCCATTTCCTTAAGTTTAGGGGTTATGTATCTCTCCCCTCCTACCAGAGTCTGCTTCCTGACATAATCATCAGGAGCCTGGTCCACACTGGACCGGCTGATTTCGATATAATATCCGAATACTTTATTGTATCCTACTTTCAGGTTCTTGATACCTGTCCGTTTCTTTTCCTTATTCTCCAGCTCTGCTATCCACTGTTTGGCATCCTTTATGGACAGTTTCATCTGATCCAGTTCCTGGGAACAACCATCTTTTATGACTCCGCCTTCCTTGATGGTGAACGGCGGATCATCAGAAATCGAATCGTCAATAAGATGAAAAACTTTGCTGAGATCGCAGATATCCCGGCTGAGCTGCGTAAGCAGTTCACTGGCTGCATATCCCAGTGCTTCCTTAACTTCAGGAAGTACACCTATGGAATTGCGCAGGGATATGAGATCTTTGCCGTTGGCGTTGCCTGAGGCAATACGTCCTGCCAGTCTTTCAAAATCATAAACATGTTTCAGGCCTTCGCAGAGGTTATTCAGTACCATAGGCTGATCTACGAGTTCTTCTACGGCGTCAAGCCTGTCGTTTATCTCTTCTGATGAATTCAGCGGCTCTCTGAGCCATTGCTTCAGTTTTCTGCCACCCATAGCGGTGTTGGTATTGTCAAGGATTCCCAGTAAGGATCCCTGTACTTTTTTATCATACAATGTCTCTGTGATTTCAAGGTTTCTGATAGTCGCCTTGTCCAAAGCCATGTGATTTCCTATTTCATAAAACTGACATCTGGTCAGTTGTTTTAAATTCTGTTTCTGTGTTTCCAAAAGGTATGCCAGCAAAGCGCCGATTGATAATATACAAAAATGGCGGCCGTCTATGCCAAGGGCTGTCATGGATATATGGCCGAATTGGGCTTTAATTGACGTTTCTGCGGCTTTTTTAGAATAATACGAGTTGGGCATTGCGTGAATGAATGCGTCCGTGTAAGCCTTGATTTCGTCCTCATCGCAAAGTTCAACAAAGCCTTCATTGATTATTATTTCTTTAGGGCTAATTTTCACCAGCTCGTTAATTAGATCCTCAATGAGGTTTGAACCGGTATTTTTTTCTGTTGTGTATAGTTCTCCTGTAGAAATGTCGCAATAAGAGACTGACATGCCGTCTTTGTCTAAATAGACCGACGCCAGATAATTGTTCTCATTTTCCTTGAGCATGGCCCTGGAAGTCACTGTGCCGGGGGTCACTATCTGTATGACTCCCCTTTTCACCATTCCCTTAGTCGTGGCCGGATCCTCCAGCTGTTCGCATATAGCCACCTTGTATCCCATCTTTACAAGCTTCTCTATATAAGAATCTGCGGCATGGAACGGGACTCCACACATAGGAGCCCTCTCTTCCATACCGCAGTTTTTACCTGTAAGTGTCAGTTCAAGCAGGCGTGAAACCAGCTTGGCATCCTCAAAGAACATTTCATAGAAGTCACCCAGTCTAAAGAATAATATACAGTCGTTATACTGTTCTTTTATTCCTTTATACTGTTCCATCATCGGGGATAACTTCATCTTATTTTCTGCTCCTTCAGATTAGTATTATTTTCCGAGTTTCTTATTATATGCCTCCAGGCCTAACTTGATAAGCTCAGTTCCTCTCTTCATATCTTTCTGATTCAGAACGTATGCTATTCTCATCTCGTTTTTGCCCAGACCCGGTGTTGCATAGAATCCTGCAGCCGGTGCGAACATAACTGTTTCGCCGTGATCATCGAATTCAGTCAGCAGGAACATCAGGAAATCCTCAACATCATCTACCGGCAATTTGGCTGTCAGATAGAAAGCTCCGCCTGGTTTCTGGCAAACAACTCCAGGGATCTTCATGAGTTCTTCGTAAACTACGTCTCTTCTTCCGCAGTATTCAGCCTTGACTTCATCATAATATGATTTAGGCATTCTGAACAGAGCTGCAGCTCCTACCTGATCGATAGTTGAAACGCACAGTCTTCCCTGAGCAATCTTCATCATTCCAGAATTGAATTCCTTATTCTTGCAGATAGCGAATCCGATTCTTGCTCCGCATGCGGAATATCTCTTGGATACTGAGTCTATGATGATAACTCTGTCGGAATACTCAGGAAGCATACCGAAGGAAGCCATCTCTCTGCCATCATATACGAACTCTCTGTATACTTCATCAGCGATTATCCAAAGATCATGTTTCTTAGCGATCTCGCAGATTAGTTTCATCTCGTCAAGAGTAAGTACTGTTCCTGTAGGATTTCCCGGATTCAGGCAGCAGATAGCTCTTGTCTTAGGTGTGATGCAGGATTCGATCTGATCTTTGTCAGCATAATGATATCCATCTTCAGTCTTGGTAGTGATAGGAACTACCTTTCCACCTGCAGCTGTAGCAAATGTATGATAGTTAGTATAGAATGGTTCAGGAATAAGAACTTCTTCTCCCTCATTTAGTATAGTAAGGAAAGTCATGTTCAAAGCCTCAGAACCACCTGTAGTTACCATGATATCTTCAGGTGCGAAGTCCATATTGTAACCTTTAAAGTAGTCACATACAGCATCACGAAGGTCATTGATTCCGCCTGATTCAGCGTAAGCGATGACTTTCTTGTCATATGCTCTGATAGCGTCCATGAAACATTCTGGTGTTTCTACGTCCGGCTGTCCAATGTTCAGATGGTATACCTTCTTGCCATCTGCTTCGGCTTTAAAACCAAATGGATTAAATCTTCTGATCGGTGAAAATTGCATCGATTCAACTTTCTTTGATAGTTTCATTTCTCTCAGTCTCCTTTTTATTTATAAAACTTTACTTTAGCTCTTCATGAGAGCATTTAACGACCCTTTGTATACAAGATAAATTATAACGCATATTTTCATTTTTGCCAACATATAAAAGGAATTCTCTGTTACCTTTTGCTCCTTTAACAGGAGAAAATGTCAGTCCATAAGGAACGAAGCCGTTCTCCTCAGCATATCCTACGCATTTTTCTATGACCTGTTCATGTATTTTTTCATCTCTTATAATACCGGATCCCTTGTCCACTTCCTCCTTGCCTGCTTCAAACTGAGGTTTTACAAGGCACACGAGAGTCCCTTCCTCTGACAGCACTCTGGCTGCTACAGGAAGTATCAGTTTCAGAGAAATAAAGGACACATCTATACTGATGAAATCTATAGGATCCTCTATAAGTGCAGGATCCAGATATCGGACATTGCATTTCTCGATATTGACTACACGAGGATCCGTACGCAGTTTCCATGCCAGCTGTCCATATCCAACATCTATAGAATAAACCTTGGATGCGCCGTTCTGAAGCATGCAGTCGGTAAACCCGCCCGTAGACGCGCCTATATCCATGCATATCTTATCTTTCAGATCCAGATCAAATGTCTCTATGGATTTTTCAAGTTTAAGGCCGCCTCTGCTTACATATGGGCATGAATCCTCACGGACCTCAATAGTGGCTTCTGTATCTATCTTAGTGCCTGCCTTGTCGCTTCTCTGGCCTTCTACAAATACAACGCCAGCCATAATTGAAGCTTTGGCTCGTTCTCTTGACTGGTAATAGCCTCTTTCCACCAGAAGCACATCAAGCCTTTCCTTCAAACCGGTCACTTATCCTTTCCGCAATTGATTCTCCATCAAGTTTATATAACTTATAAAGATCATCACATGAACCGTGTTCAATGAACTTATCCGGCCAACCAAAGTTTGTCACCTTGATGGAAGCGGGCACCAGAGCGCTCAGTTTCTCACCAAATCCGCCAAGGGCTGTGCCATCTTCTATGGTAACTATGTTTCTGCAGTTGCTGCTTATAACTGACATATCTATAGGTTTAATAGTGCGCACGCTGACTACTCCGGCATGTATTCCTCTTAATTCCAATAATTCCTTGGCTTTTTCTGCTCTTTTCAACATAGAACCTACTGCCCAAATATCCACATCCTTGCCGGATGATAGCCTGACATTCCTGCCATTGAATGTTTCCTCTCTGTTCTCGTCATAATCACAATTACCTCTCGGATATCTGATGGCCACGGGAGAATTCAGAGAAAATGCATAACTGAGCATTGCCTTTAAATCGTTTCCATCTGAAGGCGATAATATAGTAAGATTTGGTATAGACGACAGATAGCTTATATCCAGTAGTCCATGATGAGTCTCACCGTCTGCACCGACAAGCCCTGCTCTGTCTATAGCAAAAACTACCGGCAGATTCTGAAGGCAAACGTCTTCAACAATCTGGTCGTATGCTCTCTGTAAAAAGGATGAGTATATTGCCACCAGCGGCTTCATGTCTGACTTGGCAAGTCCTGCAGCAAAGGTAACCGCGTGGGCTTCTGCTATGCCCACGTCAAAATACCGTTTGGGGTATTTTTCTGCAAACTCAGCGAGTCCTGTAGCCGTACCCATAGCCGCCGTAATTGCAACTATTCTATCGTCATCATCTGCCAGTTTAACAAGTGTTTCACCCATAACCTTAGACGATGTGACTCCTGCAGGGAACTTTTCTGCACCCGTTTCAGGGTCAAATGGGCCTATACCATGGTATTTATTGGGATTCAGCTCAGCGTTCCTGTAGCCCTTGCCCTTCTTGGTCATGACATGGATAAATACAGGCCCGCGCACGTTTTGCGCCTGTTCCAGAATTCCCAGGACAGAAGGTATGTCATTGCCATCTATAGGTCCCAGATAAGTGAAACCAAGCTCCTCAAACATTACTCCTCCGGAGAGCAAGGCATACTTCAGCCAGTCTTTTGCTCCGGAGAGCCCCTTGGCAAGGCCTTCACCTACAGCCGGTATCCTGCTGATGTTTTCCTTTATGTTTTTCTTGGCATCCAAGTACTTGTTAGAAGTCCTGAGTTTGCCAAGATGTTTAGATATTCCGCCTATGTTGCGTGATATGGACATTCCGTTATCGTTTAATATAACGATAACTTTGGATTTGGAAGCCCCGATATTATTGAGAGCTTCATAAGCCATACCCCCTGTCAGTGAACCATCGCCAATCACCGCAACTACATTATAATCCTCATTCTTGATGTCTCTTGCGGCTGCCATTCCTGCTGCTGCTGACAGCGATGTACTCGAATGGCCGGTATCATAGGCGTCGTATTCGCTCTCTCCTGATTTAGGGAAACCACTCATGCCTCCTGTCTGTCTCAGGGTATCGAATCTGTTCGCTCTGCCTGTCAATATCTTATGAACATATGACTGATGACCTACATCCCATATTATCTTATCTTTCGGGCAATCATAAAAGCGATGTAACGCTATAGTCAACTCCACCACGCCAAGATTAGAAGCTAAATGTCCGCCGGTAAGCGATATCTTATCTACAAGAAAATCACGTATGGCGTAGGAAAGCAACTCAAGTTCCTCTCCCGACATATTCTTCAGATCTTCGGGAAAATTATATTCTGCCAAATTTCTTTTCATTAAGGTCCCTCTATTTCGTACGGCTTTCTAGTTTCAGAACCAGATCGCGGAAAAATTCTGCATTATCATAGTAATCGGCTATAGCGTTAACAGCATTCTCAGTCAATTCGTGTAATTTCTTCTCTGCAGCTTCCATACCGCAAAGGGAAACATATGTGAGTTTTGCGTTCTTCTCATCTTCGCCGGTACCCTTGCCCATCTCCTCCGCGTTGCCTCTCACATCGAGAATATCGTCTGCCACCTGATAAGCCAAACCGAGATTTTCAGCATAAATGGTCATCTTTTCCATCATCGCGTCATCAGCGCCGCCGATATAAAGACCGGCTTTCACTGCCGCGACAATCAAAGCAGCTGTTTTGTTCACGTGTATATATTCAAGCATTTCATTAGACGGTTCTTTACTCTCAGACTCCACATCGCTGACCTGACCGGCTATCATACCGCCTACACCTGCTCCTTTAGCAATGACATATGCCGCATTTATACGCTTCTTAAGCTCCAGCTGACTGTCGAAATAAAGCAACATGTTCTTATACATTATCTCAAAGGCTGTGTTTAGAAGGCCGTCGCCTGCCAGAGTGGCTATGCCTGCCCCGTATATCTTATGATTCGTTGGTACACCCCGCCGAAAATCATCATTATCCATAGCGGGAAGATCATCGTGGATCAAAGAATACGTCTGTATATACTCCATAGCGCACGCAAATGTCAGGGCGTCTTTGGAATCGCCTCCGGCAAATTCACAGGAAGCCAGTAGTAGAACCGGCCTCAGCCTTTTCCCACCGGCCGTAAGGCTATACTTCATTGACTCATATAAGGGATTACTCATATTGTTGATATTAGGCATAAAATCTAACAGATGCTCATCTATCATCTGTTTATATTCATCATAATTCTCTCTCATCATACACCGTCCTTATTGTTCTAACTCAAAGGTCTCGATTTTCTGTTTGGCTTCCGCCAAGATCTTTTCACAATTCTTGTAATATTTCATTCCTTCTTCATAGCACCTGATAGATCCCTCAAGATCGGTCTCCGGTGATTTGATTTTTTCTGACATCTCCCTCAGTTTTTCAAGAGAAGTCTCAAAACTCTCGCCATTAATCGCCATCTTTATCACTTCCTGTCTCTATTATAGTACAATATGCCCATCCTTTGTGGAAAATCAACTTAAATTTATCCGATTTATCTATAGCTTTCGCATCAGTGATGACTTTTCCTCCGCTGCTTTCCACTATGGAATAGCCATTTTCCAATATCCTGCGGGGATCATTCTCGGTTAAGAGCATTTTCAGGCTTCCTACCTGATTGCGCGCCATCTCTATTCTGTTATTGAATGAATCTCTGATGTCTTTCATCATGTTTTCAACTTTCATAGCATTGAACATGACTCTGTTATTGAGTTCCAGACTCATCTGTCTCTTCATATCATCAATATTATTCTGTAATTCAGTCGTATCCGGCACTGCTATCTGTGCTGCTGCCGTAGGCGTCTCAGCTCTTACATCTGCCACCATATCAGATATGGTGAAATCTATCTCATGGCCCACTGCAGATATTACAGGTATGCGTGAATCGTATATGCTGTGAGCTACGATTTCCTCGTTAAACGCCCACAGGTCTTCTGCGGCGCCACCGCCACGTCCAACAATAAGGACATCAATGTCATCAAATTTCTCGTTTGCTATATCTATTGCGTGAGATATCTGAGGCGCTGCTCCGTCCCCCTGTACTAAGACCGGGAAAACTACTATATCTACCACATTGTTCCGGCTCTTTATTATCTTAAGTATATCTCTTACCGCAGCTCCGGTGGCAGAAGTAATTACGCCGACTTTATATGGGAATGCAGGCAATTGCTTTTTGTGAGATTTATCAAAAAGTCCTTCATTTTGCAGTTTGTTTTTCATCTGCTCAAAGGCTATAGCCAGGCTTCCCTCGCCACAGATTTCCACATTTCTTACGAATATCGAATAGGAACCATTCTTTTTGTAAAGGCGTAAGGAGCCGTTTATGTTCAGATCCATACCGTCCTGCAATTCATATTTCAAGTCTCTTGCGTACTCTCCCGGCAAAGCACAATTTACTTTGGCCGACTGATCTACCAGAGAAAAATAGATGAATCCATTTGAGTGGTATTTGACACCTGATGCCTCTCCATGGACTGTGACATTAGTAAGCAGAGGATCTGTGCTTAATACACGCGAAATGTATTCATTTAACTGTGTTACACTGATAGGCTTTATGGCCATAAGTATTCCCTCCGAGTAAAGCTACTCCAACTGCATTATCTCCGGATAGCTCTTTATTACCAAAACATATATTGCGACTGCATCTTTCATTTAAATGCTTCCTTAAATAATCACTTGACGAAACGCCACCTGCATATATGAAATCATTTATATCGTATTCATTCCCTATTTCTTCAGTCACATCGCTTATAACAGTCACTATACTATTAAAAATCGAAGTTATCAAACTGTCACTGTCGACTTTCCCTACAAGTTGCTGACATTTTGTTTCTATACCGGAAAGATTGAAAAATCCAGTATCTGTCTTGATTTTAGGCAGTTCCACCATTTTGCCATTGTATGTGCATGCTCTCGTGTCCATCTCTTCTCCACAGGGAAATTTCATGCCTAAGGATACGCCTACTCTGTCTATAAGCTGGCCTAAAGCGATATCTTTACTGCCTCCTACTATTTCATAGTTCACAGGATCCATGGTAGTATCCACCAGAATCGCTTCTGTAGTACCTCCGGAAAAATGAAAGGAAACGAATCTGTCTACGTCCTTAAATGCCGAATAATGTCGTATTGCCTCGATGTGCCCCTCCTGATGTGAAAACTCATAATAAGCCACTCCTAAAGCGGCAGCCAGTGATTTTCCAAGGCTTACGCCGCCATTGAATACAGGCATATATGATCCTTCTACAGGCCTCGGCCTACTGGAAGCAGATACGCAGACTATATTTTTTCTCATGTCATCATTCAGATTTCCCAGGACTTCTTCGCTTATATACTGTAGATTGATAATATGCTGAAAAAGGGCTTCTGACTGTCTCAGACCCCTTTTCCCCTTTGGCACTTCCAATAGCTTTCGTACATTTGATATGATATTACCCCTGTTATCGGTTAAAGCCATAGATGTTCTATAGTTGCTGGTATCTATTCCCAGACTATACCAAACTGTTTCCTCTCTCATTGTTATCCTTCTTTAACAATATTTCCAAGAATAGCATTGACAAACTTCGGTGACTGATCCGTACCGTATTTCTTGGCAAGATCCACGGCCTCATTAATAGCTACGGCTGGTGGAACATCATCAATATAGGATATCTCACATGCTGCCAGCCGCAAGATGGCAATGTCTGTCTTAGGCATTCTGTCTATTGACCAGCCGATACTGTATTTCTCTATTTCCGTGTCTATGGCTTCTCTGTTTTCGCAGATTAGTTTACACAGCCTCTCGCAGTATTCACGCTGAACACCGATTTTTCCTTCTGATAGATACTTCTCTGAAGACAATTCATCGTAATCATTGTTCATGTCCATCTGATAAAAAACTTTCATCATGAATTCTCTGGCGTCTGTCCTATTCATTATTTATCTTCCTCCTCAGGTAGATCCACGCCTTGGACGTGAATATTGATTTCTTTAATCTTACTTCCTATGACTTCCTCCAGAGCCTTTTTAACTGTGCTCTGTATGTCCCAAGCTAATTGTGGTATTTTGACCTTGTAAATCACTTTTATGTATAGGTCAACAACAAGCTTCTCATCTACAACCGAAAATTTAACTCCTTTGACCGGCGTACCGATTACCGGTATGCTCTTCAGGGTATTTGTCAGTGTAACGCCCATTCCGCTTACTCCGTCTACACTAGTAGCGGCCTTAACGGCTATATTCATCAGTTCTTCTTCTGTAGGTCTATTGCTGTCAGACATTACTGTTCATCCTTATCACTTATTTTATCAGAACTTTCTTCTTTATCAGGCTCATCTATGTGAAGCCGTACTTTTTCTATCCTGCGTTCTTTGACTGATAGGATAGTGAATACATAGTTCTCATATTTGATAGCTCGGTTTACATATCCATCCTGAGGTATTTCTCCTATTATGTCTATCAGGAAACCTCCGATAGTCTCACTGTTTTCAGACTCAAGATGTGTTCCGAGTTCTTCGTTTATATCATCCAGATCCACATTACCGTCTACCAGATAGTTGGATTCGTCGAGTTTTTCTATTATCTCGTCTTCCTCATCATATTCATCGTCGATATCACCTACGATTTCCTCTATGATATCCTCCATAGTAGCAATACCGCTAAACCCGCCGTACTCATCTATAAGAATAGCTATATGCTGTTTTTCCTTCTGTAGTTCGAAAAACAGGGCATCAATATTCTTAGTCTCAGGGACGAAATAGGGCCTTCTCAATATAGACTTAATATCGACCTTATCGAAACCTTCTTCCCTGGCTTTTATCAGATAATCCTTGATATGCAGTATGCCTATTATATTATCCGGCTCATTTTCACACACAGGTATCCTGGAATAGCGTAATTGCATCAATTCATCCAGATATTCTTCCGGAGGATCATTGATATCTATAAGAAAAACATCCGTTCTAGGTGTCATTATCTCGTAGGCAAGCTCATCATCGAATTGAAATATGCTGCCTATCATTTTCTTTCCTTCTTCTTTAATGACTCCGCTTTCCTGTCCAACTTCCAGCATTGACATAACTTCATCTTCTGAAAAGTCCTTATCGTCAACATCTGTCTTCTGCCTGAAAAGTTTAAGAAACAGGTTCGCAAATACCAGAAGCAATCCTGTAACAGGTGTTAGTATTATGCACATAAATGTCTGTATACCGGCAAACTTCAGCGACAGAGTATCGCTGTGCTGACGAGCCAGTTTCCTTGGTAATATCTCACTTAAAGATATCAGCAAAGCCAGGTATATTGCTACTGATGCTATCTTGTTATAAGGCAGATACAAGACAAGCAACAGACCCATGGCAGCAAGAACATAGTTCATAGTGCGATTGGTGTATTTGTATTTATACGGTTTTTCAAGTAATTTCTCAAGTCTGACCGCTCTTGGTTCAGACTTATCCTCGAGCATATGTCTTACTTTACTCCGGCTTACTGCTTTCATCGAAGAGTTCGAAAGAACTACGATGGCATTAAGCACAATTATTAATGCAATTGTTAACAGTAACAATGTTAAATTGCTGGGGTCAGGGTTCATTAATGATCACACTCCTTAATTATCATTATTTAGTGATTCTTTTTCTCAAAATATAGTCCGGCCTTACCGGTTTGTTCATTTTAAATTTCAATATTTCCTGTGGATGAGGTGCTGATTCTATTGCCTCACCGCTTTCAAAGTCGTACATCTCAGTTACCTTTTGTTTAAAATAACTGATATCCGGCCCGAATACCTCTATTTCTTCACCTACAGTCATTTTATTTCTCTGTTCGACTATGGCGTAACCTGTGCTTTCATCATAACTCTTCACTATGCCAACAAATGAATACTCTCTGTTATAAGCGCTCGTTTGATAATTCTGATCCAGATTTGTAGGTTGATTGAAGTAAAAACCCGTAGTGAATTCTCTATGGCTGGCTTTCTTTAATTCTGTCAACCATTCCTCATTGAATTCATAGTTATCTGGGTCAGCGTAATACGCATCTATTGCCTGTCTATAGGCATGTACAACTGTAGCCACATAATATATGCTCTTCATACGACCTTCTATTTTGGCACTGCATATGCCCGCCTGTATCAACTCAGGTATATGTTCGATCATACATAGATCTCTTGAGTTCATTATATATGTGCCACGGTCATCTTCCTCGATAGGGTAATATTCCCCCGGCCGTTTCTCTTCCATCAGGCTATACTGCCATCTGCAAGGATGAGCGCACTGTCCTCTGTTAGCGTCTCTCTCCGTCATAAAATTACTGAGGAGGCATCTGCCCGAATAAGATATGCACATAGCTCCGTGAACAAATGATTCAAGTTCCATGTCTTCAGGTATATGGCTGCGAAGTAGTCTTATTTCTTCAAAAGTAAGTTCTCTTGCTGTGACCAGTCTCTTGACTCCCATTCTGTACCAGAATCCTGCCGTCTTATAGTTTGTCATATTGGCTTGAGTAGAAAGATGTATCACTGCATCGGGATCATGCTCTCTTATCAGATCGAATACTCCCGGATCAGATACCAGAAAGGCGTCTATTCCAATATCCTTTATGGTATTTAAATATTTCCCCAATGGTTCAATGTCTTCATTGTGAGCGAAAATATTTACAGTCAGGTAACACTTCTTTCCACGTTCATGTGCGAAGGTTACACCTTCTTTCATTTCTTCTACAGAAAAGTTGCCGGCCCCGGCTCTCAGGGAGAACATCTCACCGCCAAAGTACACAGCATCAGCACCATAGACTATAGCTATCTTAAGTTTTTCAAGGTCGCCTGCCGGCGCCAGTAATTCTATCTTATTCATTTTTCCCCATATATATCGACACTGCCAAACCATCACCTACAGAAAAAAGCGTAGTATGGAACCTTTTATCCCTGCATATAAATTCAACGTATTCCCGCATTTTTCTTATGTTGGACTTATGTTTATCCCTAGGATCACAGTCTTCCGTAACCGTCATGCCATGCATTAGTATATTGTCAGAAACCAGAACTGCTCCTGGTTTGCATACTGTAACGGCACTTTCCAGGAATCTCCTGTAATGACTTTTTGCCGCATCTATAAATACGAAATCAAAGCCATCAACCCCCTCATCTCTGAGTTTTTCTGTTTGTTCCTGACCGTCACCCATAAGCAATGTCACTCTGTCATCCAAGGCACTTTTGCTTATATTGGAAACAGCCGCCTTGTGAGCATACTCGTCTTTTTCTATGGTATAGATTCTGGCCTCAGGACAATATAACGCGAAAAAAGTAGACGAATACCCGATGGCTGTGCCTATTTCCAAAATCTTCTCGGGTTTTTTCATATCCAAAAGCATTTTCAAAACTGATTCTGTCTCCTTGAGGATGATAGGCACCATTCCCCTCTCGCCAACCTGGCGAAATGAAATCAGCCTGTCATCTATGGGAGTATAGAAACTGTTGAAATAATCTCTGACCTGTGTATCTGTAATATCCATCAACTAATCGTTATCCTTCTCTGACTTATCTCTTGCTTCATAGTAAGCATCTTTATCCTTAAGAAACTGTTTATAAGTAACTGAAAATGACATTGAATCATCTAGTTTATCGCTGAGGATAAAATACATATATTTAGTGTCAGCAGGATATAAAGCGGCCTTTATAGAAGCTTCGCCGGGACAACAAATAGGTCCCGGTGGAAGTCCTGTATTCTGATAAGTATTGTAAGGCGAATTTACCTCTGTATCATCATTGGAAAGGTCTTTCTTCCTGTTATTATCTAGTCCCAGCACATATTGTACCGTTGAATCCATCTGTAATGGCATACCATCATCTAGTCTGTTGTATATGACGCTGGCTATTTTAGCCCTGTCTTTATCAACACCGCTTTCCTTCTCGATAATGGAAGCTACTATGATTATTTCATTTTCTGTGTAGCCAAGTTTCTTAGCTCTGGCTTTATACTTAGCTGTAAATATGGAATCATACTTTTTCAACATAGCATTGATTATAGTACTTCCATCAGCATTAGCAGCTACTGAATAAGTGCTTGGGAAAAGATAACCTTCAAGATTATGACTCCCGCTCTGAGCACCTTTCAGGAATGAATACTTACCTGTAAAGCTACCGCCTTCCAATAATGAGGTGAATTCAGTCTTATTAACTATGCCAAGTTTGGATAGTTTCTTAGCTACGTCGTACTCTGTATACCCTTCAGGTATAGTGAATGTAATATCATTTGTCTTTCCGCTTTCAATTATCTTAGCTATCTTATCCATGGAATACGAAGCAGACAGTGCATAGCTCCCTGCCTTATAATTGCCATCATAGCTTTTGAATTTGGAATAGTATTTGAAGGCATCTGCTGACTCTATAACGCCTTTCTTGACCAGTATCTGGCCTATGGATTCTGTAGTAGAACCCGATGGGATCGTAACAGTCACTACTGTTTTATCACTTGGATCGTATGCCTTAGCCATTTGATTCAAGGCAATAAGACAACCAACAAAGGCAAACACTACTAATATTAAGATAATAGCAAAGAGTTTGACTGTCGGATTCTTAAGCACTGTGGTCCTTTTACTCATATAACCCTCTCAATCATACAAATAGTAGAAATATCTAAAGGGACGTAAGAATACGTCCCTTCTTGTTCCTTACTTGGATCTTCCGAGATATTCGTCTGTCCTTGTATCTATCTGTATTTTCTCTCCGGTCTCTATGAAAATAGGTACCTGAACGACTGCTCCTGTCTCAACAGTAGCTGCTTTCGTTACGTTTGTGGCAGTATTGCCCTTAACACCCGGTTCCGTATCTGTTACTAACAGGTCAACAAAATTCGGAGCCTCTACCTGGAAAGGATTTCCATTATAGAACTTAATAGTTGCTTCATCATTTTCTCTCAGATACTTGATTGCATCTTCAACATCCTCTTTAGAAATAGGTACCTGTTCGAATGTCTCCTGATCCATGAAATAATAAAGTTCACCGTCATTATACAGATACTGCATCTGTTTGGTGTCTATATGAGCCTTAGGGAATTTATCATCAGGATTAAATGCATCCTCTCTGGTTGCTCCTGTAAGGATATTCTTATACTTAGTCCTTACGAAAGCTGCTCCCTTGCCAGGTTTAACATGCTGAAAATCCAGCACTACATGGGGCTCTCCGTTTAATTCAAAGGTAATACCTTTTCTAAAATCTCCTGCACTGATCATTGGTTTCTTATCTCCTTCTATATTTAAATCAATTAATTAACGTTCCTAGTCTTACATTATATCAAAAATCTTACTCGTTGCCAAGTCCTACAGCTTCTGCCAGCACTTTATACACATCGCTCATCATAAGAGAAAACCTCATCTCAGCCTGCAAATACTCAGCTGCAGAAGGATCTTTCATCAGTATGCTATACAGGTCCTGAACCTGCTGAGCCATGTCCTGAGGCATTTCTTCACCCATCATCTGCTTAGTCTGCTGTTCCATGTTCTTTCTTTCGAAATCTTTGATCATAGATGATATCTCTGGGTTCTGGTCGATCTTGACTTTTAATGCCTGATATTGCTTATATTCTTCTGATTCTCTTATGGACTGAGCAAGTCCGTGCGCCTGTTCATATACGTTCATAATTTACTCCATTCCGCCAACTACGCTTCCAGGAAAATCGGAAGAATAATTGGGCTTCTCTTAGTTTTACTGAATATATGCTTACGCATATCATCTCTAACTCCATTTTTAATAGTGCTCCAGTCCTTGAAACCGCCCTTCAGATTCTTTTCTATAGAATCATAAGCGACTTTCCTCATGTTATCCATAAGGTCTTCGTTTTCTTTAACATAGACGAATCCTCTGGATACTATTTCCGGACCGGATACTATAGTACCATTGCTGCGATCTACGGCAGCAGCCACTATTATGAGTCCTGATTCTGAAAGAAGCTTTCTGTCTCTCAGAACGATATTTCCTACATCACCTACTCCAAGTCCATCTACCAGGATGTCCTCGGCGCTGACAACATTCTTAAACTGAATGGCTTTCTTTCTATCGACTGTAAGCTGATCTCCATTGTCCAAAACGAAGATATTATCCTTCTTCATACCTAATTCCTGAGCCAGCTTGGCATGTCTTACCAGATGTCTATGCTCACCATGTACCGGCATGAAAAACTTCGGTTTGATCAGTGAATGCATCAACTTCAGATCTTCCTGACAAGCGTGTCCGGAAACATGTATGTCAGCTATATCATTGTAAATAACTTCAACTTCTTTTTCATAAAGCTTATTCACTACATTTGAAACAGTCTTCTCGTTTCCAGGTACGGGTGTTGACGATAATATTACCATGTCACCTTTCTTGAGCTTGACATTTCTATGTTCGTCAGCAGCCATCCTTGATAATGCGGACATTGGCTCTCCCTGACTTCCTGTGGTTATTATTACCAGTTCATTATCCGGTATGTTCTTGGTCTTGTTAAGATCCACATATGATCCCGGCGGTATCTTCAGATAACCAAGTTCTACGGCCAAAGTTACTACGTTTTCCATACTTCTCCCGGAAACTGCAAACTTTCTGCCGTATTTTGCAGCCAATTCTATGATCTTCTGTACACGATGTACGTTAGAAGAGAAAGTGGCTATCAGTATTCTATTCTTTGCTTCCCTGAATATACCATCAAGAGTCTCGCCAACTACCTTCTCTGACGGCGTAAACCCTGGCCTCAGCACATTAGTGCTGTCCGCCATCATAAGATCAACGCCCTTCTTGCCTAGTTCAGCAAGTTTAGCAAAGTCTATAGGTTCGCCATCTACAGGTGTATAGTCTATCTTAAAATCTCCCGTATGGAATATTCTGGCTGCCGGCGTTTCTATGCAGAGGCATATGGCATCTGCAATTGAATGAGTCGTTCTAATTGCCTCTACCTTGAATTCACCGACATTAAACTTATCTCCTGCGTTTATAGGCCTCAAGTCGCCCTTGAGTCCATGTTCATCAAGTTTGTTCTTTATCAGTCCTAAAGGAAGCTTGGTCCCATAAATAGGCACGTTTATCTGTTTTAACAGATAAGGCACACCGCCAATATGATCCTCATGGCCATGGGTTATTACAACACCCTTGACCTTCTTAGCATTCTTTACCAGATAACTGAAATCCGGTATGACCACATCTATTCCAAGCATCTCATCTTCCGGGAAAGACATTCCGCAGTCAATGACCAGTATCTGATCTTTGTACTCCAGGATGGTCATATTCTTGCCTATTTCATTAAGTCCACCTATAGGTATTATCTTAATGTTCTCGGCTTTCTTAACAGGCTTTCTTTCACTTTTTTCCAGTTTCTTTTTCATAGGAACGTTTTTACGTTCAGTGAGTCCAAGCTCTGCACCTATATCCTTCACATTAGTATTTCTGTGATTTACGGATCTACGGTTACTATTATTCTGATTGTGACCATTACCATTATGGTTACGACCACGATTATTGTTATTACCATTGCCATTGCCCTGATTATTCACTCTGGGTTTTGGCCTGTTTTGGTTATTATTGCCTGAGCCACCCGATCTTCTTGGAGTCGGCGTTGGATTATCAGGCTTTTTACTGTTAAAATCTCTCATAGATTCCCCTTACTTGACAACGTAATTTACAAGCTTCTCAGGAACCACTATAGTCTTGACGATGTTCTTACCTTCTAACAACGCTTTGATCTCCAAGTTATCATTTACAGCCTTCTCTAAGGCTGCTCTATCCAAACCGCTTGGCACATCCATCTTACCTTTGAGTTTTCCATTTACCTGAACTATGATCTCGATAGTATCCTGTACCAGTGCGCTATCATCATACTCAGGCCATGAAACATCTGCCAGGGAACCTTTGTGACCTAATTCCTGCCACATTTCCTCGCATATATGAGGCGTGAATGGATTCAATACTATCACCAGTTTATTGATAGCATCTGCAAGTAATGGTTGGTTGATATTCTTTAATTCCTTATACTTGTAAAGTTCATTTACCAATTCCATAATGGAGCTTATAGCCGTATTAAAGCTGAAGCGTCCGCTAACATCATCGGTAATTTTCTTGATTGTCGTATTCAACATATAATTTAACTTCTTGTCGTCTTCACTTATCACTTCATATGTATCTTCCTTGACATCATACTTAGTAACAAATTCATAAACCAGACGCCATACTCTGTTGAGGAACCTGTAACTTCCTTCAACGCCTGCGTCTGACCAATCCAACTCCCTGTCGGGAGGTGCTGCGAACAAAATGAAAAGCCTGGCTGTGTCAGCTCCGTACTTTTCTATGATTTCCTCGGGGCTAACGACATTGCCCAGAGATTTACTCATTTTCTTTCCGTCTTTGTTTACCATTCCTTGTGTAAGCAGGTTCTGGAATGGTTCCTCGTCTCTAACCAGACCGAGATCATGTAAAGCCATCATAAAGAATCTGGAATACATCAAATGAAGTATTGCATGCTCTACTCCACCGATATACTGGTCTACGCTCATCCAGTAATCAGTCTTTTTCTTATTGAACGCTTCTTTATCGTTCTTGGGATCACAGTATCTGAGGAAGTACCATGATGAATCAAGGAAGGTATCCATTGTGTCCATCTCACGTCTGGCCTTCTTGCCACACCTTGGGCAAGTACATTCTGCAAATGTTTTAGAAGTAGTAAGCGGAGATTCTCCTTTACCTGTGAATTCAACATCTGTAGGCAGCATAACCGGAAGGTTCTCTATTTTCTCTGGAACCCATCCACAGTCTTCGCATTCGATCATCGGGATCGGTGTGCCCCAATATCTCTGTCTCGAAATGAGCCAGTCACGAAGTTTATAATTAACTGTCTTTTGTCCTATACCCTTTTCATCGAGCCAATCTATCATGGCAGAGATTGCCTTGCGATTGTTCATACCGTTGAATTGAGCTGAATTGATCATAGTTCCTTCTGCTGCGAAAGCGCACTTAAGGTCATTGACATCTATGTCAGGATCCTTGGAATCTACAACCGGTATTATGTCCAGATCGAATTTCTTAGCAAAATCAAAGTCTCTCTGGTCATGAGCAGGTACGGCCATAATAGCTCCTGTACCATATCCCATGAGAACGTAGTCTGAAATAAAAATCGGAACTTTTTTCTCGTTGACCGGATTTATGGCATATTTACCGATGAATACGCCTGTCTTTTCATTAGAAGTTGAAGTACGCTCGATTTCGTTCATATGCTGAACTTTTTCAAGATACTCCTTAACAGGTTTCTCGTATTCAGTACCCTTTACCAGTTCCATAACATAAGGGTGCTCCGGGGCCATTACCATATAGGTACAGCCAAAGAGTGTGTCCGCACGTGTGGTGAAGACACGCATCTCTTTATCAGTGCCGTCGATCTTGAAATCGATGTTGGCTCCGATAGATTTACCTATCCAGTTCTTCTGCATGGTCTTCACTTTGTTTGGCCATCCAGGTAATTTATCCAGGTTTTCAAGCAGCCTGTCTGCGTAATCCGTGATCTTGAAATACCACTGGGAAAGATTCTTCTTTCCAACAGGTGTATGACAGCGTTCGCAGCAACCGTCAACTACCTGTTCATTTGCCAGCACCGTCTGACAGCTCGGGCACCAGTTCACCGGATTCTCTTTTTTATATGCAAGACCTTTATTATAAAACTGGATAAAGATCCACTGCATCCACTTGTAATAGTCAGGGTTGCAAGTCTGCACTTCCCTGTCCCAGTCATAGGAAAGTCCCAGTGTTCTAAGCTGGTCTTCCATTTCATGGATATTGTCCCATGTCCATTTAGATGGCTCCACGCCATGTTTGATGGCAGCATTCTCTGCCGGTAGTCCAAAAGAGTCGAAACCCATCGGATGAAGTACGTTAAAGCCCTGCATTTTCTTGAATCTGGCAACTATATCACCTATGGAATAGTTTCTCACATGACCCATGTGAAGCTTACCCGAAGGATAAGGAAACATTTCCAACACATAGTATTTTTCTTTGGTCTCATCATCAAGAGTGTTAAAACTCTCATTGTCTTTCCAGTACTTCTGCCATTTGCTTTCAATCACCTTGTGATTATACTTTTCTTCCATTTTCTTCTCCTTGACTATATTACTCTATATCTAAAAAGTTGCAGTCTCCCCACACCTTTTCGATATTATACTTCTCTCTCATTTCCTGGCTGAAAATATTAACTATTATGTCGCCATAGTCCATCAACATCCAACCGGAATTCTGTTTTCCTTCTATACTCTTCGGCAATATGCCGCTTTCTGCAAATTTATCTTCAACCGAGTCGGCCAGCGCTCCTACCTGTCTTTCTGAACCACCGCTGGCAATTATCAGATAGTCTGCGAATGATGACTTCTCGGATACATCGATTATAGTGATATCTATGGCCTGCTTAGCGTCAAGTACATGAGCTGCTTCCATGGCCAGACTTTTATTGTCCATTACTTTCTCCTTTAAAATTTTCTCAAAATATTCCTTAGCGTGCAATGTGTCCTCGTCAAGGTAATTACCTTGATCCAAAACGTATTCGGCTGTTCTGGTCAGGGACAAAAGGCAGGCTTTGTCTATGTCTTCGTCTGCGAGCTTTCTCAGTTCTTCGACACCGGGGTAATCTCGCCCCGGTTCAATGGCATCCGCTATGAAAACTACTTTTTCCAGAGGAGACATTCCTGGCCTTCCTGTGGTATGAAAGCTGACGGCATTGAGTATGTCCTGATCTTTTATGTCGAAATCTCTCTCCATGATCAAAGCTGCGAGTTTGCCATGGGCCAGATTGGGATTATCTCTATATCTGTCAGGAAGCCCCAACTCGTCAATTTTTCTATTCAGTGTTTCCTTATCTACACCGCGGAACATATCATGGTACAGAGCTGCAATTTCCGCTTTTTTCGGATCTGCTCCGTATTTTTCAGCAAGTCTGATAGCTGTAGTTCTCACACCTTCCGTGTGTACTCTCCGCTTTTCAGAGAAATGCTTTTCAATATATTCATTTATAGAGTCCGTGTTCATCGATATACCTTTCGATTCTCTGAGGAACATATTCGCCTATGGATCTGCCCTCCTTGATTGCTTCTTTTATTTCTGTTGAAGAAATATCCAGCATTCTGTTATGAAGGATCTTTACTTCTGCTCCATATTTCTCACTGTATTTATCAGCCTTGTATTCTACTACAGAAACATCGAACCTCGGTCTTGCTGCGACTGCAAAGGAATACTCCTCAAGAAGTTCATGTCCCTTGTACCAGCTTTCCAGGCTTACAAATGAATCCGTTCCCATCATAAACCAGATTTTAGTATCTTCCATTGATTTCTGAAGCAATTCCAGCGTTTTATATGTATAGGAAACGCTGCTCCTGTCAGTTTCTATAGTAGATACTTCAAATTTCTCATCTTCCTGAGCGGCTAGACGAGTCATTGCAACTCTGTCCTTCTCACTAGCCATTTTTTTTCCTAGTTTAAATGGGCTTACCTTGGTAGGTATCAGAATCACTTTAGTCAGATTCAGTTCTTCTATGGCTGCTTCAGCTATAGACAGATGTCCCAAATGGAATGGGTCAAAGCTGCCGCCTAAAATGCCTATTTCATTCATATCTACTTTAATTTGATTCCTAATTCATCTAACTGAGCTTCATCTACTGTGTTAGGTGCATCACTGACCATACACTGTGCATTCTGATTTTTCGGGAATGCCATTACGTCTCTGATACTGCTTTCACCAGCCAGGAGCATTACCATCCTATCCAAGCCGTAGGCCAATCCGCCATGAGGCGGTGTTCCATATTTGAAGGCTTCCAGAAGGAATCCAAACTTACGCTGACTTTCCTCCTTGGATATACCAAGAATATCGAACATCTTAGCTTGCAGATCTCTATCGTGGATTCTGATGCTTCCTCCTCCAAGTTCAACGCCGTTCAATACTATATCATAGGCGTCTGCTTTAACACTCATTGGATCAGTGTCAAGTTTAGGTATGTCCTCATCTTTTGGATGAGTGAATGGATGATGCATAGCCTTAACAACGCCTGTCTCATCGTCTTTCTCAAACATCGGAAAATCCGTGACCCAAAGCAGGTTGAACTTTTTGTCATCTAATAATCCCATACGGCCTGCAATATGACGACGCAGGAATCCAAGACTGTCAAAGACAACCTTTGATCTATCTGATACGATCAGGATCAGGTCACCTGCTTTAGCATTGAATTCGCCTGCGACTGAACCCAACTGGGCCTGGTCGAAGAATTTATTCACCGATGACTTATACTCATCAGCCTCCACGCGGAGCCATACCATGCCTTTTGCGCCATATGACTTCAGAGAATCCGCCAGCTTATCAAGGTCTTTCCTGCTGAATTTCTCAGAGCCGCCGTCAATGCAGATACCTCTGATATCGTCACCCTTGGCCAGAACATCTGCGAATACTTTAAACTCTGTATTTTTAATAGCTTCATTATTGCTCAGATCCACGAGTTCGAATCCAAATCTCGTATCAGGCTTGTCTGAACCATATCTTTCCATAGCTTCATCATAAGGTATTCGCCTTAGAGGAAGTTCAATGTCTGTGTCCATTAATTCCTTAAACAATCTCTTAAGGAATCCCTCCTGGATAGCCAAAACGTCATCTACGTCTACGAAGGACATTTCCAAGTCTATCTGTGTGAATTCAGGCTGTCTGTCTGCGCGCAGATCTTCATCTCTGAAGCATTTAGCGATCTGGAAGTAGCGATCTGTTCCGCCAACCATAAGCAACTGCTTGAACAGCTGTGGTGACTGAGGCAGAGCGTAGAACTGTCCGGGGCTGACTCTACTTGGTACCAGATAGTCTCTGGCGCCTTCAGGTGTTGATCTTTCCAGCATTGGAGTTTCAACATCTGTAAAGCCCTGCTCATCGAAATAATCCCGAGCAAGTTTGGTTATCTTATGTCTGAATGTAAGATTTCTCTGCATATGAGTCTTCCTCAAATCCAGATATCTATACTTGAGCCTGAGATTTTCATCAACATTATCGTCATCTTTAATATAAATAGGCGGAGTTTCGGCCTCAGAATAAATGACCAGATTACTTGCTATGACCTCTATATCTCCTGTTGGCAGATCGGGATTCTTGGAAGCCCTTTCTCTTACTTTACCTTTTACACCTATTACATATTCGCCTCGCAGACCTTCTGCAAGATCAAAGATATTCTTTGGAATAGTATCGTCGAATGTTATCTGAACGATTCCTGTTTTATCTCTGAGATCAACGAATATAAGCCCTCCCAAGCTTCTCTGCTTAGCTACCCATCCATTGAGTACGACTTCTTCTCCGATATTGTTCATGTTAAGGACGCCGCACATGTGTGTCCTTTTATATAATTGTGACATTTCTCACGCTCTCCTATAATCTATTTAGTCAACTCGTTTACCAGGTCTGACAACTTAACTTCCTTTTGTTCATGACTGGCCATATCCTTGACCTGTACTATTCCCTTGGCTATTTCGTCATCTCCGATAACTACTGTATATTTGGAATCCAGTCTTGCTGCATATTTGAACTGACCTTTTACATTTCTTTCCAAGTCGTCCATTTCAGCCTTGAGACCCTTCTGGTGTAGTTTTCTCAGTATGTTAAGCCCTTCTGCCTTGGCCGCCTCGCCCATAGTAACGATGAAGACTTCCACAGGTTCAGGTTTAGGGATCTCTACTCCGTTAGCATCCATCAGCATAAGTAGCCGCTCAATGCCCAATCCGAATCCTACTCCCGGGATCGGTGGTCCTCCAAGTTCCTCAACCAGGTCATCATAACGTCCGCCACCGCAAACAGTTCCCTGCGAGCCGATGCTCGTAGAAACAAATTCGAAAGCAGTTTTAGTGTAGTAGTCCAGACCTCTTACGATTCTTGGATTGATTGTGTATTCGATTCCCATGGAATCCAGGTTTTTCTGCACGTCTTCGAAAGCCTTCTTACAGTCGTCGCAAAGGAAATCAACCATCATAGGCGCATCCTTTACTATGTCCTGGCATATCTCAGATTTGCAGTCGATTATCCTCATAGGATTTCTCTCATATCTGTCCTTGCATGTATCACAAAGTTCATCGTAATGAGGCTTCAGAAATTCCCGCAACGCCTCTCTGTGTTTAGCTCTGCATTTAGGGCAGCCTACGCTGTTGATCTCAAGTTTTACGTCCTTGATACCCATTTCCGCCAGGAAATCATTTCCGATGCAGATAACATCTGTATCAGCAAGCATATTAGGAGTTCCGAATATTTCCACTCCGAACTGATGGAACTCGCGAAGTCGGCCCGACTGAGGTTTTTCATATCTGAAGCAAGGCGTTACGTAGTATATCTTAGTAGGCTGAACTTCAGCGTATGCTTTGCGTTCAATGAAAGCCCTGACTGCCGGTGAAGTCCCCTCTGGCTTAAGAGTCAGACTTCTGCCGCCAAAATCGTTGAAAGTATACATTTCCTTTTGTACGATATCTGTAGTATCACCAACGCCTCTGGTGAGAAGTTCTGTATGCTCGAATACCGGCGTCCTTATTTCTTTAAAGCCGTATCTTGCGCAGATCTCAGCAAACTTCTTCTCTACATAATGCCATCTGTAGACCTGATCCGGCATTATGTCCTTGGTGCCTTTTGGCGCGTTTGTTAACATTTATATTACCTCCTGTGTAAAAAATTTATTATCTTTACGTTCGCACATTTCGTCTATGCGATCTATATACTGTTCATAATTAGTGACGTTAGGTATACGCTCCAGCTTATCTGTCGATGGATAATAAACCTTGGAAATACCTCCCGCTCCTAAAGCAAGTATGGTCTGATGTTCATCCATTATCCTGATATTGTAGAGGCAGTCGCTGCCTTCTCTGCAGTATCCGGTGTTCTCGAAGAATCCGGCCATGTGCTTTTGCCTGTATAAATAATAAGGCCCAAAACCTTCCTTATTGAGTTTCTGCCGTGCTTCCGCCAGCATCTTCCCAACTGTTTCCGCCACTCTGTAGTGGTAATCTTCATCTATATCTTTCAATCTTGAAGCTCTCTTTACGGCCAGAGTGTGGATTGTTATGTTATCTGCTCCCATCTTTATGACCTTGTCAAGAGTTTCACTGAAGTCATGGCTGTCTTCTTCCGGCAAACCTGCAATAAGGTCTGCATTTATAGATCCAAAGCCTATTGATTTAGCCAGGTCAAAGGCTTTTACTATATCCTCCGGGCTATGGCTTCGGCCTATTAATTCAAGAGTCCTCGCCTTCATTGACTGTGGATTGATACTTATCCTGCCCACTCCATGGTCTTTCATGACCATAAGTTTATCTTCAGTAATAGTATCCGGCCTGCCCGCTTCTATAGTGAACTCCTTCAGTTCTGACAGATCCATATTCTTTTCCACCGCAACCAGCATTCTGTCAAGTTGCTCAGCCGTCAATGTCGTAGGGGTTCCACCGCCAATATATATGGTCTCAGGTCTGTCGCCCTTGGCTTTCATAGCATTACCCACGTAATCTATCTCATGTAATAGGGCGGGCATATACCTCTCGATTTCTGACCCCGGCACCTGGTTAGATGCAAAGGAGCAATAGAGACATCTGGTAGGACAAAATGGTATTCCTATATATATTCCCACTGTGTTCTTGCTCGGGTTACCATAACTATTATATTGGTGACTATATGTATCTACAATGAGTTTTGCTTTCTCTTCAGTGAGAAAGTACTCTCGAACAAGCACGTCCAATGCTTCCTCTCGAGAACTGTTGTGTATTATTTCTCCGGCTAGTTTTACCGGTCTGACGCCTGTCAATATTCCCCAGTCAGGCCTCTTTCCTGTGATTGCTGATAACTTACTGAACAATTCCCTCTTTATTTCATCCTTATCATGGCTTCCCTCAAGATTGACATGAAGAGCCGAATCCGTTAGAAATCCATCGTCTTCAAGCAATTCATAGTTAGTCGGCGATACGAACTCATCTATCAGTTCTCGCATGAGGCTAAGCTTGCTGAATCCGTGAATCTTAATTTTTATTTTAAATCCATTATCTGACAAATGGGTTGTTCTCCTTCTCATATCCAATCGTAGTTTTTTCCATATGTCCCGGCAATACCACCGTGTTATCAGGAAGTACGAATAGCCTTTCCCTGATGGACTTTATCAAAGCTCCGAAATCACCGCCGTAAAAATCCGTTCTTCCCACAGAAGAATTAAACAGCGTGTCTCCGCTGAAGACATAGCCTTCCATGATTATGCTCATTCCACCTGGTGTATGACCTGGCGTAAAAGCAAATGTAAGTTCCATGCTGCCTACTTCCAACTGTTCTCTATCCTTAACAAATTTATCAGCCTTAACAGTTATCGGCCTTCCGAATAATTCTATGGAACTGTTTAGGTCAGCGTTTTCCAGGAAATCCTTTTCTCCACAGTAAGCTATGACCTTCAACTGTGGAAACTCAGCCTTGAATTCGTCGACTCCACCCATATGATCTCCATGTCCATGAGTAATTATGATGTACTCAACATCCAGTCTTTCCTCTCTGATCTTCTCGGCTAGTTGTTTGCTGTAGCCGCCGGGATCGACGATAAATCCTTTGCCTGTCTCATCATATACCAAGTATGTATTGACCATTATAGGTCCCGTCGTATATCTGAATACTTTCATGTATCCTCCTTATGACTTAGATCTATAGACGCTGGTTACCCCAGGTACATTTCTAAGTGTTCTCTGCACTTTCTGCATTTGCTGAGTACTGGTAATAGATAACGTCAATGTTATACGCACTCTGTCGTCCTTATCTGACTTAGCATTCACACCCTCGATATTTATATCCAGATTTTCACAAGCCCTGGATATATCGGAGAATATGCCCTTTCTGTCATTTCCCAGTACAGTTATATCGGCAGCATATGACTTGCCCACCTTTAGATCTTCCCATTCTACATCTATGAATCTTGCCTGTTCATGTTCCGGCAAAGCCTGTATGTTAGAACAATCCTTGCGGTGAACTGATATTCCTCTGCCCTTTGTAATAAATCCTATTATCTCATCTCCCGGCACAGGATTGCAGCACTTGGATATTCTGATCATAAGATTCTTATATGTGGAGCCCTTGACAATTATGCCAGGGTTTTCTCTCCTCTGTCTCTCAGCTCTTTCTTTTTTGGCGTTATTCACCTGAAGAGCTTCTTCTTTTTCAGCCTGACGTTTCTGTTCTTTCTTAACATCCTCGTCAAAGTAACCGAACAAAATGTTTGCGAATTTGCTCAGCAGTGTTCCTCCCTGTGAAATCTGTGTATATGCTTCTTCCAGGGTAGCAAACTTCATTTCTTTAGTAGCACTGTTAAGATAAGCTGATTTAGCTACCAGTTGCGGATCATAGCCCTTCTTCCTTATGAATTTATCCAAGGCATCCTTGCCCTTAGCTACGTCATCGCCCTTGTTCTGTTTCTTAAGCCATTGGCGTATCTTGTTTCTGGCAGTAGAACTCCTGGCTATTTTCAACCAGTCTATGCTTGGACCTGAGGAATTTGATGATGTCACTATTTCAACTATATCGCCATTATTCAGTTCATGGTCTATGGTTACCATCTTTCCATTGACTTTAGCTCCTACGCAACGACAACCTACATCTGTATGTATCTTGAATGCGAAGTCCAACGGAGTTGACCCTGCCGGAAGATCTATTACTTCTCCCTTTGGTGTAAATACGAAAACCTGAGAAGCAAAGAGATCCATTTTCAGTGTTTCCATAAACTCCTTAGGATCATTAAGATCCTTCTGCCACTCCAGGGTCTGACGTAACCACGCCAGTTTCATATCTTCATTGTTCTGATTGCCGGATGTGTCACCTTCCTTGTACTTCCAGTGAGCAGCGATACCATATTCAGCTACCCTATGCATTTCATAGGTCCGTATCTGTATCTCGAATGGTTCCCCATGGTCTCCAAGAACTGTAGTATGCAGTGACTGATACATGTTCGGCTTAGGCATTGCTATGTAATCCTTAAATCTTCCCGGAATAGGTTTCCACATAGTGTGTACTTGTCCCAGTACTGCATAGCAATCGCGTACGTTATCTACAATAACGCGTATAGCCGTAAGATCGAATATCTCGTCAAGTTGTTTATGCTGCAGGACCATTTTCTTATAAACGCTGTATAAATGCTTGGATCTGCCCATGATATCATAGTGCATATCCATAGTGTCTAAAGCATCTTTGATTTCTTCAATGACATCGTTTATAAACTTCTCTCGCTGTTCCTTCTTCTCAGTTACTTCTGCTTTCAAAGTAGCATACTCCTGGGGATGAAGATACTTCAGTGAAATATCCTCCAGTTCAAATTTAATCGTATAAATTCCCAGTCTGCTTGCCAAAGGCGCATAAATGTCCAATGTTTCTTTGGATTTTTCTATTATCTTCTCAGGCCGCATATACTCGATGGTTCTCATATTATGCAATCTGTCTGCTAATTTTATTATCAGTACTCTAATATCCTTGGACATGGCCAAAAACATCTTCCTGAGGTTCTCTGCCTGAGCTTCTTCCTTATTATCAAATTTGATGGCGCCCAACTTAGTGACCCCATCAACCAATAGAGCGATTTCTTCGCTGAAATCATCAACTAACTGCTCTCTTGTGTATTCCGTATCCTCAACGACATCATGCAAAAGTCCACCTACCAGTGTGGCATCATCCATACCCAATTGGGCCAGGATAATCGCCACGGCAATAGGATGTATCAAATAAGGTTCTCCGCTCTTACGGAGCTGGCCTTCGTGAAGCTCTTTAGCTTTATCGAAGGCCTTCCCAATAAGTTCGGTATCATAGTCCTTATATTGTGATATTTCTTGTAAAAATTTTGCTTTTGTCTCCATCAGGACCGCTCCCGGTAATAATTATCAGTGTTTTTTCTTTTTTTTCTTATTCTTGCTCTTGCTGCCGCCGGTTCCTTTCTTGGAATTGCTCGCCGGTTTGTTAGCTTTTTCAGATTTTACAGTTTCTGTTTTCTTTTCAGTAGATTCAACATCTACCTGCGCTTCGATCTGGGCCTCCGTTGGCGGTTTCTCCAGTTTCATAGCCTTGGCCGCTTTCTTAGCTTCTATTCTCTGCTTAGCTTTCTGCTGAGCCATATACTTGGAAGCTTCCGCCTTCTTATTGAACTCGTAGTACAGTGGACTGCACAGGAATATTGAAGAATAAGTACCTGTAGCAACTCCGACCATCAACGGAAGTATGAACTGCGACAACTGTGTAGATACCAATACCAGTAACGGTACAATGGAAATCAGTGTCGTCATAGATGTCATTACCGATCTGTCTAAGGTCTGATTTATACTGTGATCCAGTATCTGCATAGTCGGCTTTCCTCGCATCAGATGCGAATTCTCTCGGACTCGATCGAATATTACTATAGTATCGTTTATAGAATATCCTACTACCGTAAGTATGGCTGCTATGAATGGGTTGTTCACAGTTATTCCAAATATGGCATAGACCGCTATCATGACCAGTACATCATGTAATATACCTGCTATAGCGGCAACTCCGTATTTCCATGATCTGAATCTGAATATAATATAGAGCAACATGCCCAATGCCGCTATTATTATGGATTTGACGGCGTTATTCTTGATTTCCTTGCCTATGGTGCCTCCAAATTCTTCTGAGGCCACTACAGAATCATCATTCAAGCTGTATTTTTCTTCTATAGTCTTCTGTACTTTGTCACGGCCCGCGGCATCAAGAGCTTTAGTAGTCTTGATGATGACCTCATGCTTGTCAGCGCCTGAATATACTATTTCAGGATTCAAATCATAAGATTTGATTGTTTTTTCAACCTCACTGATGGCTACCTTTTGTCCCAGATCCATCTGGATCATAGTACCGCCGGTAAAGTCGATTCCGTAATTGAATCCCTTGAATCCCAGCGTTACGAGGCCTGCAATTATAACTACCGCACTTATGCAATAGAATATCTTTCTCTTCTCTATGAAATGGAATTCCTTCTTTACCAGTTTCTTAGGAGTTCCATCCGGTTTGCATCCGAAGAATGCGTTCCTTGCGAATTTACTGTCTGCCAGAGCACCTACGAACAACTGTGTAATAACAACAGCTGTAAAGATGCTGACTACTATACTTATCATCAATGTTACAGCAAATCCCTTAACTGTAGTCGATCCCAGTTCGTACAATACTACGGTGGCGATCAGCGTGGTTATCTGGGCATCCAATACCGTAGTCAAGGCATGCTTGAATCCCTGATCCACGGCTACCCGGATGGATCGGCCGAGGCCGATTTCCTCCTTTATTCGCGAGAATATGATTACATTAGCATCTACGGCCATACCTATTCCAAGTACGATACCGGCTATACCCGGTAAGGTAAGAACGGCGCCCATTGCCGACATTATCCAAAGCACGAGCATTATGTACAATGTAAGTGCTATATCTGCAAACAGACCTAACAGGTTATACATCAGCAGCATCAGTATAAATACCAGACCTAAGCCTATAGCTCCTGCCACTATACTCTTATTCAGAGCATTGGCGCCTATAGTGGCAGTCTGCACTGATGATGAAACCTCTTTAAGTGATACAGGAAGAGCTCCGCCCTTGATCAATGCTGCAGTTTCTGTTGCTTCTGCCTTAGTGGCTCCGCCGCTTCCGTAGGTTATTTCACATGAATCGTTATTGATTTCACTACTTGTCGTTGGAGCGCTTATTACTTTATTATCCAACCATATCACGATAGCAGTTTTATCAACTGTATTTCCATCTGTATCAGTTACTGTTGCAGATACATCTCCTGATGAAGATCGTGACGTTGCTTCAGCAAATTTGCTCTGTCCTTTGGATGTAAAGTCTAAGACAACCTTATATCCTCCGTTTTCTGAATCTGATTCGGCCGATGCATTCTTTATGTCATCACCTGTCAGGTACTCAGTACCGTCTGCCAGTGTGAATCTCAGTTTCGCTGTCTGACCGATTCTGTCTATAGCTGTCTTGGCGTCCTTGACGCCCGGCATTTCTATTCTTAATCTATTATTTCCTTCTACACTTACATTCGCATTTGATACGCCCATGGAGTCTACACGTCTGTTAAGTACTTCCTTGGTACGATCCATAGTTTCTGTAAGTGCTGTACCTGACTGTGTCCCTGTATTCGCCTGCATAACAACGTATACTCCGCCGTTGATATCCAGACCATAGGTCAATTCATCCTTTATGTTCTTCACAGAGCCTATGCCGAATACCGACACATAAGCACCGAAGACAACGAGGATCACTATGATGATACTCAGGACTTTTTTTACTTTTGAATTCATTTTGTCATTCTCACCTTCCGTTTTTTTTCTCATTTTTTCCTATCTGGAAAAATGATTACATTAATCTTTATTTTACTACATTTTCAACGTTTCTTCAAGTTTTATAGTATTCTTTTTGACCTAAAAAATAGAAAATCTCCAACTTTAGGAGATTTTCTAAATATTTGCTTTCTCTATTAATTACTATTCGCTCTTCTTCGCATCGTCAGACGACTCTTCTTTATCGCTTGAAACCTTCTTCAGTCTTCTTGGAGCAGATTTACGCGATGTCTCTTCTTCATCATCGTCGAAATCTTCCTTAGCTGTTGACTCAGCAGGTCTGTTGCTCTTGGACACTACCGAAGATACAGCCCATCTCATTACTTCAAACTTGAGCTTATCAGCACCGACTTGAATGATAAGTGTTTCATCCTTAGTCTTAACGATCTTACCACAGATACCGCCTATAGTGATTACTTCATCACCAACTCTAATGGCATCTCTCATGGCTTTAACAGTCTTTTCCTTCTTCTTCTGCGGTCTTACCAGCAAGAAGTACATAAGGATAATAAAGGCAACCAGGATAAGCATCTGGAAAGCGAATCCAGTGGTGCTCTTCGTTGCTAACAAAATAGTACCTAACTTCATAAAAATCCTCCTAAAAGTGAACTATCATTCTTAATGGTGCCGGCGATGGGGGTCGAACCCATACGGTGTCACCACCACAGGATTTTGAATCCTGCACGTCTGCCAATTCCATCACGCCGGCATAAAAAAATAAATGGTGCGGCTGACTGGACTCGAACCAGCACGGTTGCCCACACGCCCCTCAAGCGTGCGCGTCTGCCATTCCGCCACAGCCGCACATTTAACAGCGCCCTTGCGCCATTACTTAATTGCTGTCTTCATATGTATCAGAAGCCTTATCCGGCGTAACTGTCTTCTTCCACTGCCATGTGCTTATACCACGGTAGTGGTCAAAGAACGTTGGCTTCACATCGGAAGTAAACCTGCTCACAGTGATAAAAGAATACTCCTTATAACACAAGCAATAATATGGGATGTCATCGACCAGCTCTTTTCTGAGGTCTTCATAAGCTGACTTCTGTTCATCCGCAGTAAGTGTCGTCTCTAATTTATCTACTGCCGAAACGACAACACTATTACTATAATTCAAATCGTTGCCTTTGTCAAACAAATCTCGTAAATTATATGATTTATCGAAAGAAAAACCTCCTACTACTAAATCAAAATCACCGCTTTTAATGGCTGATTTATAGGCACTCCAGCCGATTTTCTTAAGATTGATTTTAATTCCGATGTTAGTTAATTCTTCTCCGATAGTTGCAGCCGCATCTGCTCTGGAATTGTCGTTACTGTTCACGATCAATGTCAGAGAAAGTTCTTTACCCTTACTGTCTTCCAGGATACCGTCATCATCACTGTCGGCATATCCTGCTGACTTAAGCATTTTAACAGCCTTAGACTGATCATATTTGTACTGATCGCCTTTATTTTTTGTTCCAAGAAAGCCCGGATAGAATATCGTATCCGTGGTAATTGCATCTCCACCGTAATTATCCTTCACCAAAGATTTAGTATCTACGGCGTAGGCAATGGCTTTACGTATGTTCTTCTGTGACAAAACACTGTTTTTAAAGTTGAATCCCAGATATTCTCCTTCGTTAGACTTGATCTCGGCACATTTAAGGTTCTTATCTTCAGCATCGGATTTAGCCGTGTTCGAGGTGCTTACATAGCCTGTTATAGCGTCTGTAGTAACAAAAGACATAGCCTTCGAATAGTATCTCAACAGTTTGAAATTGATTTTATTCTTGGCTGTATCTCCATAGTAATCTTCATTCGGAACCAGCTTCAGATAGGATTTTTTATCATAAGAAGAATACTTATACTGACCGCTACCCATTGGTTTATATCCTGAATCCTTCGAATAATCACTGCTTGACACTATAGGAAAAGTTAGGTTATCCAAAGCTGCATCTTTACTGCTCTTAAAGCTAACCGTTACGCTATTGCCTGACCCAGTAACAGAGTCTATTTTGTTCGCATAAACATAGTATGGACTTTTGCTGCCTATGCTTTTTATCTCTCTGACTGTATATATGACATCCTCCGCAGTCAAAGACGAACCATCGCTGAAATCAGCATTTTTTAACTTTATTGACACACTGCCCGAGTGGGTTGTGTAAGACGACACCAAGTCCTTCTTTATGTTAAGATCACTGTCAAGCTCGAACAAACTACTGTATATCATCTGCGTTATATAGTATGTATCATCATCCTTAGAGGATAGTGGGTTCAAAGAGCTTATCCTGTGCATAGGGATGTATACCGTGTTGCTGGTAACATATTTGGAGTCAGAAGTGCCGCTCGATGTAGTGTCTGAAGTAGTCGTACTATCTGAGTTAGCCATAATTATGACCGAAATACCGCTGATCAGCACCACTACAACAATTATCACAATAATGATGTGACTGTGCAGAAAATCTAATGTCCTCAATATTATATTATCTTTAGGCGGTTTCAACATACTTACTTATAAGGGCGTCTACCTGATGATAGAGCTCATCCTTCCCTTTCGAATTATCTATTATTTCCTGAGACATGGCCCTCTTCTTATCCTCGGGCATCTGACTGCTTATCCTGTTTAATATGTCATCTTTCAAAGCATCGTCTCTGACCATTACTCTTTCTATTCTGGTGTCTATATCTGCGGTTACGAGCCATACGGCATCTACGCTTTCCTCAGCGCCGGTCTCGAAAAGTATCGGTGCATCGAGAAATATTATATCATAAGTACCACTGCAACGTAAATGCTTAATTTCAGCATTTACAGAATCTATGACACCTTTAGTGACTATGGACTCAAGGAGTCTTTTTTTGTCCGCATCAACAAAAACAAGCCTTGCCAGCTTTCCGCGGTCCAGGTTTCCGTCTTTGTCGACAAATTCTGCGCCGAAGGCGTCCAGTATCCGCTCAGTGGCGGGGGTGTTTGCCGTAGTCATGTCCCTGGCCCGTTGGTCAGCGTCTATAACATAGTATCCTTTTTCTTTTAAATAATCCGAGACCGTAGATTTTCCCGTTCCGATCCCGCCTGTTATACCAATGACTTTCATATATCAATCCTTCAAATCATACCAGGTCTTACCTGTGTTAAGATCGCAGGTGAGTTTCACTTTAAGTTTCATGGCATTTTCCATATTCCTCACCAGCAACTCCTTCACCGCGTCTAATTCATCATCTACAGCGTTGATTATCAATTCATCATGTATCTGCAGGATCAATGTGGACTTCATACGCTTATCTTTCAATTCCTTATAGACATCATTCATGGCTATCTTTATTATATCGGCAGCACTGCCCTGTATCGGGCTGTTCATGGCCAGCCTCTCGCCGAACTGTCTCGTCATATAATTCGAAGAATTTATTTCAGGTATGTACCGTCTGCGGCCACAGAGGGTAAGGGAATACCCCTTCTCTTTCCCCGATTTTACCTGATCATCCAGATATTTTTTTACTGCTTCATGCTTTTCGAAGTACTCGGATATATAGTTTTCCGCATCTTTTCTGGTAATGTGAAGTTCCTCGGAAAGACCGAAGCTGCTCATACCATATATTACGCCAAAATTAACGGCTTTAGCCCTGCTTCTGTCTAAAGAAGTAACCTTGTCATAGTCAATATCAAATACACGGGCAGCAGTCTTTCTATGTATGTCCTCACCGCTGTTAAATGCGCTTATGAGATTTTCATCACCTGAAAGGTGTGCCATTATTCTCAATTCGATCTGTGAGTAGTCAGCGCCTATCAGGGTGTGCCCTTCCTCTGCAACAAAGGCCTTCCTCAGTTGTCTTCCTATTTCATAACGTACAGGTATATTCTGCAGGTTCGGCTCAGTACAGCTCAATCTTCCTGTAGCCGCTACTGTTTGCTGGAAATGAGCGTGGATCTTACCGTCTTTCCCTATAAGCCCACTCAGACCTTCCACATAGGTACTGTTGAGTTTGGTCATCGTCCTGTATTGCAGAATCATCGACACTACGGAGTTTTTATCTTTTAACTTTTCTAATACGTCTGCGCTGGTACTGTATCCTCGCTTAGTCTTCTTTCCGGAAGGCAAACCCAGTTTCTCGAAAAGTATGACTCCCAGCTGAGCAGGCGAATTGATGTTGAATTCCTCACCGCAGATCTCAAAAATAGCAGATTCCAGTTTTGCTATTTCTTCTTTAAGTTTTATTCCCGTTTCACTGAGCATGCTCTTGTCCACTGTAACTCCGCAGTTTTCCATAGACGCCAGCGCCCGTATCAGCGGGAATTCAATTTCATTGCATAGTTGCGAGAGATTATTTGCCTCAAGTCTTTCTTTCTGTTTATGTGACAAAGCAATGCAAACTCTGCACCAGTCCAGGCCGTAGTCTTCATAATCTGCTTCCGATTGGCCCAGCAGGTCTGTCTGGCCGCTGGCTTCCATCATTTCTTTCTCTGATTTAATATCAAAATGCAACTCTTCAAGGGCCATGGTTTTAATGTCGTAGGTTGACTTTGACGGATCCAGAACATACTGTGCAACAGCTGTATCAAAGGCTGTGGTTATATCTTCCGCTCCGCAACTATATAAATCATAATAATCCTTTACCAGGTCATGGCCGATAAATCTGAACTTTTTCCTGTTCAACAGTTCTGCCAGCGCCTTGACAGTATCGCCGCCTGAAGATATGTAATAGTATTCTTTATCATAGAGTATGGCGATACCTTCGATCAACGGAGCGCTTACGTGATTATGATCTCCAAAGATCTTTATTGCCACTTCTGAATCGTCGGGAATAATATCCAGTTCTGTTACTGCATCTGCACTGTTGATTTCATGTTTATTATAGTTATCAGTATTGCTGTCCATTTCAGGTTCCACGCCAAGATCTTCTGAAGTAACATTCAGTCTCTTCAGGAAACTGTTGAATTCCAGCTTCTTATAGATCTCTACAAGGGACTTGTAATCCGGTTCAGTGACCTTCATATCCTTGATATCGAAATCTATGGGCACGTTGGTATTGATCTCAGCAAGTTTTCTGCTCATGGCAGCAAGCTGTGCGTTATCCTCTACTTTGGCCTTCAACTTCTCATTCTTGATATTATCAGTGTTGGCCAGTAGTTCAGCCACTGATCCAAACTCCTTCAGCAGTTTTATGCCCGTCTTCTCACCCACTCCAGGTATTCCGGGTATATTGTCTGACTGATCGCCCATGAGTCCTTTCAGGTCGATAAACTGCTCAGGCGTAAGTTCATATCTTTCTATCATTTTATCGCGGTCATATAAGTCAAATTCTGATATACCCTTTCTGGTTATGAGTATATGTGTCTTATCAGTCGCTAATTGAAGAGCATCCTTATCACCTGTTATAATAAGCGGCTCCAGCCCTTCTTCTTCGCCGGCCCTGGCCACCGTCCCTATAATATCATCAGCCTCGAAACCGTCGATTTCAAGGTTTTCTATGTTCATGGCATTAAGGATATCCTTCATCAAAGGTAACTCCATAGCAAGTTCCGTAGGCATTTTTTTCCTGCCGGCCTTGTAGTCAGCGTACGCCTTATGCCTGAACGTAGGCGTTTTTTTGTCCCAGGCGACGGCCATATAGTCAGGATCATAATCATCCATGATTTTGCCGAGCATATTCAAAAACCCAAAGATACCCTGAGTATATATACCCTCCTTGGTTATCATTGGTCTCTGCATAGCGTAATAAGCCCTGTTAATAAGGCTGTTGCCGTCTATTATCACTAACCTGTCGCCCATATCGGCCTCACTCTCTGCTGTCTTCAAAGAATAACTTTTCTATGACTCTCTCTGCTGCATGTCCATCATCCTTATAGTCGTACTTTTTAACAAATGCCTCGTATTTTGCGTCCGGCGTTGTCTTTGCTGATTTGATTGCATCTACTAATGCTGATTCATTTTTTACTATAGGTCCAGGTAATTCATCGGTACTTATGTAAAAGCCTCTCAATGAATCTCTGTATTCTTCCATGTCGTACATATAGAATATTTCGGGTCTCCTCAGATTGGCGTAGTCAAAGAATACACTTGAGTAATCCGTAACAAGCATATCAGATACAAGAAAAGCCCCATTCACATCATCATGATCCGAAACATTATACACGAATCCTTTGTATTTCTCGAAATCGAAATTATTAGCCACAAGGTAGTGGGCTCTGAACAATATGATGTAATCATCTGACAGTTTTTCCCTTAGATAATCAAAATCAACATTAAGCTGATATGTGTAGCCTACACCACTGACATGCTGATTATCTCTCCATGTAGGAGCATATAGTATTACCTTCTTATTGCCTATATCATCTATGCCCATTTCCCGTTTCAGAGCCTTGATATCGTCCTCAGTGGCAGTATAAAGTTCATCATTGCGAGGATAGCCCTCTTCTATGATGGCATTTTCCTTACCTGCAGCCTTCATATTCCATGCGCTTATGAATTTATCGCTGGCGTAGGCAGACGGTGACAAAAAGTAAGTAAATCTTTCAGTATCTGTTCTGTATTTTTCTCTGATTTCTTCTATAGAATTCATTACATTGTCTGATTTGACAAGGTCATAACCCAGTCTCTTTAACGGGGTACCATGCCAGCATTGGACATAGATCTGGTCCTTCTTAGGCCAGTAGTAATCAAGCATTCTATAGTTTGATATCCAGTAACCTGCTCTTGCAAGATATTTTCGTTCTTCTTCGCTTTTCGAGCTAATTACCTTAGTATTCCTGTTATTTTCCAGGAAAGAGTATTTTTCAGGCTCCAGAAAGCTCCATACGAAACAATAATCGCTGAATCGGTCATCCTTGAGCATTTCTTTATATATAGCCTTAGGCGAATCTCCATAGCTCCTGCCACTGAATGTCTGAAAATATATCAGTTTGTTGTCAGTAGTAGTTTTATCCCTGATCCTGACGAATTTGTTCCGTTCAAACCTATCTCTGGCCCCTCTTGCGAATTTCCTGAAAGTTGTATTCCTTTTGGCAATATCCATTATTATTTTTTTAATTTTCATAGACTAACCTTTCGATAAATTCTGAAAGCTGTTTAGTACAGTCTGCCATATCTATATCAACATACTTCTTACGGAAAATCCTAAGCGCATCCATATCATACGCTGAATCGAAACTGCTTATCATTTCATCGCAATTTCTGAAAGCATATTTCCCGATGGCTTCAGACTCAAAATCCATATTGAGTCCATTGTACTTTCCATATTCATTAACATCATAAATATACAGAAATAATGGAATATCTCTTAAACTGGATTCAACTACAAAAGACGAATAGTCGCTTATAACGATATCCGCTACTTCCAGCATATCATATGACAAAAAGTCATTATCATAAATGACTCCTTCTCTTTTCTCATAACTCTCATTGTCGATTTCAAGTGGATGAAGACGTACAACCAGATTAAACCTGTTAAAATCAAGCCGGTCTATTATCCCATTTACGTCTACGCCTCTACCACGTCTCATAGTCGGCACATAAATAATGTTTTTCTTATTCTTATCTTCAAGTTCAGGGTATTTCCTGAATATCGCCTTCCTTATATCGGGTTTTCTTTGATTAATATAATCTATTCTCGGTAAACCAATCTTGGTGATTTTATCTTTGGTACAACCAAAGCCTTTGCAGAAATACTCAGCCGTAACATCGCTTGAACAAAGAACGTAATCGTAGTTATGATGCATTTTCATTTCTGTTGCAACTACTTCTGAAGATCCATCCTCTCTGCCAACAGTCTCACAGCCAAACTTTTTGACAGCGCTGAGAGCATGCCATGTCTGAATGCATGCAGTGTTCTTTTTGTGCCTGAGTATGCTAAGAAGTATGCAGTATGAATCCGTCACAATGACCTTGGATGTGGCGAAACTGTGCATCTGTGAAAACATATGCAGGAAATACCCGAAAGTATTTCCCACACCTTTGTCCAGCTTTTTGCACAGTACATCTACCTGCAATGAACTATTATTTTCTATATTTTCTCTGAGCATACGAAAATCAAGAGTTTCCGTATTGCTCTGTCTGCTGACAAATGTAACTTTATTCTTTTGCTTCAAAGGCTTGAAGAAAAGATATATGAAATTCATCATCAGAACAAATATTCTAAGTAAGATTTTCTTCACTATTCCCTACCTGATATCATTCAAAAGTTCGATTATAGCATCTGATTCTTCATCAGTGATACGTTCTGAATTTGGTTCATCTGATCTGATCATACCAAGAAGCGCCTGTATCAGATATCTGAATCCGTTTCCTTCGAAATTGAAGCAATAGCGCTTGTAACTGTTTTCGCCATTGGTTTTCAACTTGAAATAACCGACTCTCCACCAATCCTCAGGGACGATTATAGTACCTGTGGTACCTATTATTGTCATGCCTCCGGTAACTTCAGGATCCATGCTGATTTCTGCAGAAGCGACAGCATTTTCATAATTGACATTGATCATGGCATAATTGATATTACCGTCTTCATCCCTTACTAATTTTTTATCGCAGCTGGTATAATCATAACCAAGTATTTTAACAGCTACGCACATAGGATAATATGCAATATCATAAAAATCCAGATCATATCTTGGATCGAAGGATTCTTTCGCTATGCTCATCTTGATGCTTACCAGATCACCGATAAGATTTCCTCTGGCCATCCATAACAGCTGACCAAAAGCCTGAAGATAAATCGTTGGCAGATTATTCAAGAGTAACACATGATGCTCAGCTGCCAGTTTATTTAATCTGTGATCTTCCTCAAGGCTTAAAGTACAAGGCGGATCAACAACTATATGCTTGCCCTGTAAGAGCGCACGTTCAACGTATTTAGCACGTTCTTCTCTCTTTACCTTAACATAAACTATATCGACACTTTTAAGGAATTCATCGTAATCCGTATAGCCCTTATATAATTCATATTCTGAGCAGAATTCATCAGCTGTTTTCTTATCAGGAGAAAATACGCTTTCTACGTGGATTCCACTGACGTGTTTAGGCTCTGTAACATTATCATTATCGTATAGATCATCTGTGGCGATACCAAATTTAAATGTCTGCATTTCTTCCCGTAACTGAGTGCTGGAAATGTCCTTGGTTCTCTCAAGATACTTTACCTGACAATATTTATTGAGGTGATCAAATTTCCCCTTCCAGTCTGATCCTATTACCAGTACATCTACATTGTATTTGATTATATCCGGGATTTTCTGACCCAGGTATTCTTCAACTATGATCTTATCAGCAAATCCGGTCTTTCTGACATTTTCTATTCTGGTAGCCAGACTGTCTTTAACAGAAAGTTTACCTCTCTCTGTGTCATATCGTTCTCCGGTCACACCTACTATGAGATAATCGCCTTCTTCTTTAGCTCTCTTCAAAATGTTGTAATGACCTTTATGAAATAAATCAAATGTGCCGTATGTAATTACAGTTTTCATTGTGAATCCCCTCCTATTTTCTGATTAAAAGTAGTCATACCCACCGTGAACATCATAAATGCTGCCGTTAAGGTAGTCGTTTGACAATACCGTATAGCACAACTCTGCCACTTCTTCAGGCGTTCCAAATCTGTGTGCTGCGATTTTTCTATTGATACGGTCTCTGCTTTCATCGCTTCTGTTGTCCTGCCATCTTGTTTCAATAAAGCCGGGTGCAATAGCGTTAACAGATACCTTTTGTTCATCAAAAACTTTAACCAGATCTCTTGCCATAAACATAACTGCCGCCTTGGATACTCCGTATACTATTGACGAGGAATACGGCGCCTGCCCTGCATGAGAACCCATGAATAAAATGTTTCCATTTTCTGCCATCATAGGCTTTAATTCCTTAACAAGAAACGCAGGGATGTTTACATTAGTACGCATTATCTTATCCCAGAGTTCATATGTGTATTCATCAAAGGGTAAATATGTGCTTATGCCCGTATTTAAGACCAGCCAATCTACGTGGTCATATTTCTTCTTGATTTTTTCGGCCAATTTCAGCATTTCATCATAGTCTGACATATCTGCCTTAATGAAGTCCACCATACTACGTTTATTTTCCGGAAAACTCTCCTTCATTTCCTCCGCAGCCTTGTCATTATGACCATAATTGATGATCAGCTTATCTCCTTCAGAGGCTTCGCTTATTATTTTTTCTGCTATAGCTCTGCCGATACCGGAAGTTCCGGACGTCAGCACCGTTATGTTCGACATCTTCTTCTCCTATTCTGCCAATATGCTCTTTAATAATTCCTCTGGCATATACGGTTTCTGATTATGCATTTCTTCACCAAAGAACGTCTTAGGGTAAGCCCGTGATTTCACATCCAATTCTACATCAACCAGATTAGGCTTACTTAAATCAAGTTTCTTCAATACTGCTTCAAGTTCTTCCCTGCCTTTGGCCTTATATGAATTGAGTTTATACGCCTTTCCTATTTCACAGAAGTCCGGTGTCAGATAACCTCCTTCAGCAACTGATGAGTAATATCTCCCATCGAAGATATCATCCTGCTGCTGCTGAATGAGTCCCAATGACCTGTTATTCATTACAAATATTGTTATAGGAAGCTGCTCGCGATATACCCACTGTAATTCCTGGATATTCATCTGAATGGCGCCGTCACCGGCTATGGCCACAACAGGAGCATCGCAGGCGTAATGCGCACCGATAGCTGCAGGCAACGAGAACCCCATGGCACCGTGCCCACCTGAGAAAAGCAATCTCTGGTCGTCTCTGACTTTATATGACTGCGCTCCCCAGACCTGATGCTGGCCTACGTCGCAACATATAACTTTAGCATCTGCCGTATAATCACTTATGAGTTCCAGAACTTTATTTGGCTCACGCTCATCACAGCTGTCGTCAAAGTCCTCGAGTTCTGTCCTTATATCATTGCATACCTGTAACCACTCTTCAGAAGCCAGTTTCGACACACTCTGGTTTTTAAGAGCGTCTATTACTGAGCAGCAATCGCCCAGATATGAATCTTCATTCTGGTGAATTTTTCTGTCCAGTTCATGCTGATCTATATCCACCCTGATTATCCTGGCATTTCTTGCGAAGTTCTCAGTTTTCATACCCGTCTGCCTTTTGCACAGACTGCATCCCAGGGATATGATAAGGTCTGCTTTCTTATGTACTATCATATTGGCATATCTGTGGCCATAACCTGCGCCTATGAATCCAAAGTTCAAAGGATGATCATAAGACATTATATCCCTGCCAAGCATGCTCGTAACCACTGGTACTCCCAGCTTGTCTATCATGGCCAGCACTGTTGCTCTGTCTCCTTTGGTTACGCCATTGCCTAGAGCTATGACCGGCCGTTTAGCCTCGTGCAGAGCCTTAACTATATCTTCTGCTATAGCGTCACTATCCAGAGTTTTATCTGTATTTTCACATGGAACAAAGCCTGGTAGCTGTGAAGGCTCTATTTCCATTCTCTGCATATCCATAGGAAGATCTATGAGTACAGGACCTTTTCTTCCCTCTGTTGCCATATAATATGCCTGCTCCAGTATGCGCCTGAGGTCATGTTCGTCCTCTACCTTTTCGCAATACTTGACAACAGGTCTGACAGTATCAATAACATCCATCTCCTGAAATCCATGTTGTTTGATTCCAGGTACGTTTAGATACTCATATGTATTCAATTGGCCGGTAATGAATATTACCGGTGTGCTGTCATAATATGCGTCTGCTATCCCTGAAATTAAATTAGCAGCTCCCGGCCCGCTGGTCGAATAAGCGAATGTCACCTGTCCGGTGACCTTTGCCTGACCAACAGCTGCAAAGGCTGCTCCCTGTTCATTGTAACAAACATGATTTTCTAAATTTTTGTTTCTGCAAATTGAATCTACCAAATGGGCTATCATTGTACCCTGAAATCCATAGCAATGTCTTATGCCATGTTCAACCATAAAATCGGCAATATAGTCACTAGTTTTCATTGTTACCTCCGTTATATCAAGTATAATTATATTTATACGATTGGTTTATAATGCTCTTCCGGTATAAGCTTTGTCAACTTATCTATGATATAGCCTCTGCCCTCGTATCTGAAAATATCGCACTGTATATCAAAGTACTCTTTACTGACACAAAAGCCAAGTTTTTTATTGAGATAGAACAATGTCTTTTCTTCGTGTTCAGCAAAAATTAAGGCTAGTTTATCATAATTCTTATTCGAATACAAGTTTTGTATTATTTCACGTTTTTGCTGAAATTCTTCGTAAAAATTTAACCTGTCACCACTTCTTTTAGCTATTAAAATAGCTTGCTTCATAGCCTTGAAATCCTTCAATACGAAAGCTCCATCTATCATATTCCTTCGATTTCCATCGAACAAATCACGTATATCATGACCACTATCTCTGCATTCCCTCAAATAATCCTCGTACGGTACTCTGCTTGATATAATCGTTGAACTGTATGCCTTATTCATAGAAAGCAGTTTTTCTCTCCATAATGGACCGTAAAATGCCTTCAGTATAGCCTCAAAATCAGAAGGAGCTTTGAACTGTCGGCCCTCAAATGTGACATTTACTGGATAATCATAATATTTTCCATCTACCAAGAATTGTTTTTGTTTTGGTCTCTTGAAGGCGACCAGTTCACTTCTTCCGGAATATACCTTACAAAGTTTTTTGAACAAATGTCTGGCCAATCTTCCTTTGCCTACTATCATTGCAATTCTCACTATGCCTGTAGCAATTATTCTCTTGACAGTGATGTTCTTTGTAAACCGATAGCCATTACATTCCCATCCTGTTTCCAGAACACCTGCCCATGTGCCGCTAAAGCCTTTAACATCACGACGCAGAGGTAAAAGCGTCACCTTTACTCCATAACATGAAACATCTGTTCCCTGTTTCATATTAAGGAAAGTAGTGGTTTTATCAACATATTCTATAGTGAATGACAGGTGGTTCTTATAATTTCCCATATAATCTATCGTTCTGTCAGTTCGGTTTTCTTTATTGACAGCATCTACAAATGCCTGCATTTCACTTGCTGGGATAATAACATCCAGGTTTATTGAATCGGCAGAATGACCCTGATATGTTGCTGCTAGGCCTAAAGCTGTTGGCCCGAGATAGTGCTCTATATCGTTTTCATTGCATATGTCGTCTACCTCTTTCAACAATTCGTACGATTTCTTTTGGATAACATTCATACAATCAATTCTCCATCCTATCTGCCTCTGACATAGAGGCGTCTGCATCAGTCGTCATTCCCAATGTATTATACACATCGCTCAGAAGCCTGTATGCGTGGCTATCCGGTTGCTGCTGACATATTTCAATAGCCTTATCTTTTATTTCATGGTATTCGTCTATAGTCGAAGCCATAACCAAAGAGACTCTCAATGAGGCAGTTGCCTCACTCTCGCCACGTTTGATATAGGCGTTGCTCAAAGCTGACCTGATAGGTGAAGCCATATCAAATTTAATCAACTCATCCTTTAATTCAGTAATGATTGTGGCGAGTTCTGAACCATCGCTTGTAGTCTCTGTCATGATATCATATTTCAGTTTGACCAGATCTACATCATCAGGCGAAAGCAATGTGAGCAATTTAGCCAATTCTAAATCAAGGTCCGCAGCGGCTTTGCTCATAAGTTCTGTCTTTCTTGATTCTACTCTTTCTGATATCTGTAGCAAAACAACGCCATTCGTTGTATTGCTCACCGCATCAGCATATATATTCAAGGCTTTCATCTCATCTTGGCCATAAATACAATCGCCCAAATACTTCATATAGACTCCATTATTGGGGAACAGGTCCAGAGCCCTTTTTGAGAGCTTTTCGGCCAGTATAACATCATTACGCTCTAAAAGCTGTTCAATATAAAACATATTGATATTATCATTATGACTGTATTTTTCATATAACGACTTCATTTGTTCGAAGGACTCGTCTTTATGCCCAAGGTCGTCATCTGATACAGCCTTTCTGAAGTCCATTATCAACTGTCTTGCAGATGCAAGCTTATCGTCTAAAGGTCCTTTGTTGATTTCTCTGACATCCAAAAGTCTGGCAGCCTTTGCTATACGTCCTGTGTGAATCAGTACCATTACTGCCGGATACAAAAGTTCATCTCCTATATCGCAGTACCCCGGTTTTCTGAATCTGTTTATACCTGTATAGTCCTCGCGCCCTATAACTTTTCGGCTTAATTGTTTACTGTAGTAATCGGAGAATAACTCGCTTATCTTTTCGTATTCGCAATTATCCAAAGCCTCATAAATGTCAAAGCCACAGTTTTCCACTGCTTTCAGCGTATCCATCTTAACAGATACCCCAATAGCAGTAACCTCCATATCCTTCATTCTGAGTCTTGAATCCATATGCTTGAAAAAGAACATCTTCCTTTTAATAAGTGATTTGCGCACCTTATGGACATCAATATATCTCATATAATCATTTTGTATGGTTTTATACTGGGTTGTAAAACTAAAAATAGCATCATGAGATTCATGTTCGCCATGAGGTGGTATATACATCCAGTCATCTCCGTAATGCCATGTCAGATAATCGGCAGTTCTGTCTGGTATTCTACACTTAACTCCCTCGAAAACTCCCCACCTGGAAGAACCGTACATATCCTTATCAAAAAGAAACGGTGCTCCGCCCCATCTCATTACGTAATACTGGCAATCTTCCTCATTATATCTGAACATTTTATCTTCAAGTTCTGTAAGGACTTTGTCTTTTCCTTCTTTTTGCATTCGCTTGTAATATTTCATAAATCGATTCTGGTTAACATCAAATCTATAACTATAGTTTAATGATGGATTAACAAGATCAGAATATAACATAAGATCAGCCGTATATTTCTCATGATGTTCCTTATCAGGTATAGGATCTAGCACAAGAATGTCGACTACATAACCGCAGATACCATCTCCCAGGACCTGATTATTATGAATTGCTGTAGAAGTTACATCGGTATATCTGCCAAACATATTAGGATAGTTTCTATCCAATTCCTGGCATTCGAGCACTCTGTTCTCAGGTATATCAGTTCTGGTAACCTCAATGAACTTCTCCCAGTTGTCCCTGGTCATAAGTATATCCATATCATCATCCCATGGTATGAATCCCTTATGACGAATGGCACCTATAAGGGTACCACCAGCCATATAATACACGATGTTGTGTCTGTTACATATATCATTTATTTCTTTGAAAAGACTCAATAATCTTTTTTGTTCCGGTGACATTATTTCCTCCTGCTGTTGATTACTTTTTCAGATTTGCCTTTATTTGTGTAGTCGAGATTTCAGGTGTTCTGGCAAGGTAGACTACATTGCAATACTCTTTCAGGTAATCAAATTTTCCGGTCCAGTCATCGCCAATTACGAAGGTGTCTATTTTATATTCCTTAATATCAGTTATTTTCTGATCCCAGCTTCTTTCAGGTATTACCAGATCTACATATCTGATAGCTTCAACTAAATGCTTACGTTCCTCATAATTGAAATAACTCTTTTTATTTTTTGAATCCATATTGAATTCATCTGTAGAAACGGCTACAATCAAATAATCGCCTAACGCTTTGGCTCTTTGCAAAAGATTTACATGACCATAATGCAACAAGTCGAAAGTACCGTATGTTATTACTCTTTTCATTTCTTACCTTTCATATCCTTATACAAAAATATATCTATTTATTATACCATGCAAGGGGTATAAATACAAATACTTATGACTTATCATCAAAAGAGCTTCTTGCTGCTGTTTCATAGGCAAGGAGCTCTTGTTTGGCTCGATTGATTCGTGATTTCATTTTAAATTATCTGTTAAAGCGCAAACGAATCCAACTAGAAGAGTCATCTGAACAGTAAAGGCCAGAATAATTTTTACCCTTTAAATCAACACCTATAACTCCCGTATAATTATGACTTAAATCCGAAATATTAGAATCAGAAAGGTCGTTAGTGATTTCAGCATACCCCGAACTTTGTTCTGATTTAAACAGCATTCCATAGTAAAATTTATCTATGATATTATCCTTGATTGTACACCTGGTAATACCTTTACCAAGTATGCCGGCGCCCTTGATCATAGCATCATCTGATCCAGTGATTTTATTACCGGTGATCGTTGAATCCTGCCAATACATCATATCTATTCCGTAAGATCTCATGCCCGTCATGGTGCAATTAGTGATACTTATATATCTGTGTGGATGTCCATAACTATAATTATGAGTTCCAACAGACCTGCCCATATCAGAAAAAGTACAATTGCTTATGTTCACTTTATAATTAGCTGTTTTATCGAATTTACTCCACACAGCTGTATACCCACCTGTAGCCTCATCAGGTGTGTCCAGATTAATAGCTTCTCTTATATCATCACCGGTAATACCGGAAAAATTACAGTTCTTTACTGTCACTGACTTACATGCATCCATCTCAATAAAATGCCCATGCATTATATTTTTAAAACTGATTCCCGCGATAGATAACCTGTAATTATGACCCGTTTCTATGCAATTGGAATTATCATAACTCTTCATGTCAATAGTAGCCGATCCATTTCCTATTAGCTTAATGTTTCTTTCACCGTTGTATCCACCTACAGAATTCGCTTTCTTTCCTTTACTTGGCCTTATTAAGTGAAACATTGAATGCGAAGGTGCCATATCGCAGCCTGTATTTTCTTCCTTAATCATTTCCACACCATCATCCAGTATTATCGTAACATTAGAAGGGATAAATATCGTATTGGTGATATAATATGTGCCTGCGCTCAATTCCAGCGTACCACCTCCACATTTCTCAAACAATTCCATATATGATCTTATAGTATAGTACAGTCTGGTTTGCGAATTATAATGACTGTAATTCAGCATATTGCTATTACAAGGTAAAGAATCCGGTGTTATTGCATACGATTCCGGCTTATATGTAGTTTCGGTAACAACTTCTGAAGATTTACTGACACCAGTTCCTTTAATAGTCTTAGCCGACTTGATCATAAATTTGTATTCTGTCCCCTTAGTCAAACCTTTGACAGTATACTTTACATTAGTGTTACCTTTTACAATAGATATTCTTTTAAAGTGGTTAGTATAGCTGTCATATTTATATACGACGTAACTCTTAGCCTTCTTGACCTTGTTCCATTTGATTGAAACTGAATTGTAAGTTTTATTATAGCAACTAACACCTGCAGGTCTTGCAATAGAAGCCGCACTGACTTCATTACTGCCAAAAGCACATAAAAATACAGTCATGATCATGACCATTGAAAAAAAAGCGATTTTTAAAAAATTCGATCTAACACTCATCCCTACTCCCTCATATTGCCTTGGTCTGGTATAGGTAAACATACTTGATACTACACGCAACAACATAACAAATCAATATTTTGCACTGATAATAAGTATAGAACCGGTAATGATTATTGTCAAGGCAAGGCAATATTGAATAGTAAGTTGTCTTATCTGTTAAAATATAGTCTTATTGGATCACTATCGTTATTATCATAATAAAAACCCGTCGTGTCTGCAGTGTTGTGGTTAAGATTGCTGATTTCATCTTGGGTAAGATGATTGCTTATTTCTGGATATCCTGAACTTTTCTCGGATTTAAATAACATGCCATAGTAATAATTATCTATAGTATTATTTTTTATCGTGCAACTTGTCACACCTTTTCCAAGTATGCCCGCCGCCTTGCTCTTCATAGCTGTATCCGAACCTGTTATACTGTTTCCTGTTATTGAACTATCCTCCCAATACATCAGACCGATACCATAAGAGCGCATGCCTGTCATAGTACAATTGGTAATTGTTATATGTCTGTGTGGATGTCCATAACTGTAGTTATGAGTGCCCACAGATCTGCCCATATTCGAGAAAGTACAATCACTGATACTAACATTGTAATCTGCGGTCTTGTCAAATTTACTCCAGACAGCGGTATACCCTCCGGTAGCCTTGTCAGGCGTATCCAGATTTATCGCCTCTCTAACATCATCTCCTACTATTCCTGTGAAGTTACAGTCAGTTATCGTTACAGATTTGCATGCGTCCAGTTCGATAAAATGTCCATGTTTAGCATTCTTAAAGGCTATACCGGTAATGGTTATATCAGTATTGTGTCCAGTCTCTATACAGTTGGAATCCGTTTCGCTTTTCATATCCATCGTAGCATTTCCGCTACCTTTAAATACTATATTCTTTTCTCCGCCATATCCGCCAACCACGCCTGATTTCTTTCCTTTGCTAGGTCTGATAAGATGAAAAATCGAGTGAGAAGGCGAAAGACCTGACCCCGTCTTTTTAGATTTGACAATCTTTGCTCCATTGTCAAGTATTATGGTCACATTTGAAGGAACAAAAATAGTATTCGTCACACTATAAACGCCTGAAGTTAATCTCAATGTACCGCCACCGCATTTTTCAAACAACTCCATATATGATCGTATCGTATAGTAGGATTTTGTCTGGGCTGTATAATATGAATATTTCAGCATTTTCTTATTGCACGGTAAGGACGATGTTGTGATCGTATATGATTTAGGATAATAAGTAGTTACGGACAATGACTGTGATGGCTTACTTAAAACAGTTCCCCCTGTAGTCTTTGCTGACTTTACTACGAAAAGATACGATGTGCCTTTTTTCAGTCCTGTTATTTTATAACTGGACTTTCTGGTGACCGATATTTTATCATACTCCTTAGCACTATCGTTATACTTATAAACCACATAACTCTTGGCACTCTTTACTTTATTCCACTTTAGAGATACTGAATTATAGGTTTTTGCATAGCAAGAAACATGGGTAGGCTTAGATAATGTAGCAGCCCCAGTTTTCGTTCCAACAAATGCAAACATCAAAAAAACTAAAACCGTCAATAACAAAACTAACGTATTAGAAACTAACCTTGAACCTCTTTTCATAACAACTTGTATGATGTATTTGAGTCCAAATACATGCATACTCTCCTTTCTTTCTTCAATTTTGATATAATCAATTTAACACTGTGGACTTTTTATGATTTCCTATAGCTTTGACTATTTTAAGGAGAGTATTGCCACAGTTTTATCTGAATCATTTATAGTTGGATAAGCCTTAGAGTTTTCATCTCACGCAAGTTTATGATGATAAAACTAGGTGGACAATCACAGTGAATTTTAACAAAGGAGTTGATCTTATGATCTATGTCGGCATCGATATTGCCAAACTAAACCATTTCGCCTCTGCTACGAATTCAGATG